>NZ_JBQEMU010000021.1:0-120592 GCF_052044235.1 Flavobacterium sp. 22659 | reverse complement strand
TGAACTGCCCCCAAAAAGTTAGACACTATTTGGGGGCATTTTTATGGAAAGAAAAGTCAAGTACAATTGTGAATTTAAACTTCGTTGTGTAGAAGAAGTTATGAAAAGGCATAACTCGGTTAAAGGCACAGCTAGAGCAAACAAGATAGCTGAAAGCAACCTTACATGCTGGATTAGCCGCTATAATGAATTTGGAATTGAAGGTCTTTTACCAAGGCAGAAAAATAAAGTTTATACTGCAGACTTTAAATTAAAAGTAATACAAACCATTGAAAATAAGTCTTTATCTTTGGATGAAGCCTGCTTGATTTTCAAAATTCCAGCGCAGTCAACCATAATTAGCTGGCAAAGAAAATATGCAAAAGATGATTTGGCAGGCTTAGAACTTAAATCACGTGGCAGACCAGCAGTTATGAATTTTAAGAGAAAGCAACGAAAAACAGACAAACCTTTAACCAGGGAAGAGGAACTCTTAAAGGAGTTAGAGTACCTGCGCGCTGAGAACGAAATTCTAAAAAAGTTCAACGCCTTAGTTCAAGCCGAGCAAGCCAATCAAAACAAAAAGCTCAAACCATAATGGAATTAAGGCATAAGTATGATTTAGATCTTTTGCTAAATTGTATGAACATGGTTAGAAGTACGTATTATTACTATGAAAAGAAAGGTCAGGTAATCGATAAATATCAAGAGATAAAAGATTTAATTAAACAGATTTACAATTATCATAAGGGCAGGTTAGGATATAGACGTATTACTCTATTACTCAAAAAAGAGGGGATTTTAATTAATCACAAAACAGTGCTTCGATTAATGAAATTTTTAGGATTAAAAAGTCTAATCAGAATCAAGAAGTACAGATCGTATAAAGGAGAGCAGGGAAAAATAGCCCCTAATCTACTGCAGCGCAATTTTAAGGCTGATATACCTAATCAAAAATGGGCAACCGATGTGACTGAATTTAATGTTTCTGGCAATAAATTGTACTTATCGCCGATAATCGATCTGTTTAATGGAGAGATAATTAGCTATGAATTATCGCAAAGACCAGTGTTTAATCAAGTTTTAAATATGCTTGAAAAAGCATTTAAAAAAATACCCGATAATACTAATCTGACTCTGCATTCTGACCAAGGATGGCAGTATCAAATGATACAATATCAGCATTTATTAAAGAAAAAAGGAATTATGCAAAGCATGTCCAGAAAAGGCAATTGTCTTGATAATGCGATAATTGAAAACTTCTTTGGAATATTAAAATCAGAGTTGTTTTATCTAAAAAAATACACTTCCATTAATCAATTGAAACAAGAGATTATCGAGTATATAAATTATTATAATAATGACAGGATTAAACTTAATCTAAAAGGAATGAGCCCGATACAATATCGAGCTCATTATTATAAAACTTAATTATTAATTTGTCTAAACTTTTGGGTGCAGTCTATTGTAACCGAAGCTCTTTTTAAATTGATTTTTGTCTGCTTTATTCTTTTGTTCTTTTTTCCTGAGTAGGCAGATAGCCGTATTTAATTTTATAACATTTGGCAAAATAGGAGGGAGAAGTAAAACCAACTTTATAGCTTATCTCATTAATATTATTGTTGCCTTGTTCTATGAGCTGTTTTGCTTTTTCTAATCGTACATTTCGAATAAATTCGTTTACAGAAACGCCTGTTAGTGTTTTTATTTTTCTGTACAGCTGGCTTCTGCTTAGATATATTTTAGATGACAGGAGTTCTACAGTCAATTCCGGCTCGCTGATATTTTCATTGATGAAATGCAGAATTTTTTGAATGAAATCATTATCCAGTGATGTTGTTTTTTCTTTTCCTTGTTTGGTAATGCCGCTGTAAAATTTCTTAAACATGATCTGTCTGCTGGTAATAAGCTGCGCCAGACTTGATTTTAAGATATCCAGTTCAAAAGGTTTACTCAAATACATATCTGCGCCTGAATCTATGCCTTCTAATCGGTCTTTTACCATTGCTTTTGCCGACAGCATTAACAAAGGAATATGACTTGTTTTTAAGTCTCCTTTTATGTTTTTACACAGCTGTAATCCATCCATGACCGGCATAATAACATCTGTAATGATTAAATCCGGTAATTTTTGTACGGCAAGTTCGTAGCCTTTTTTACCATTTTCGGCTGTAATAACTTTGTATGATTTGCTTAATTCCTGTTTTAAATAATTTCGCAGTTCAGGATTGTCCTCAACAATTAAAACCGTATATGATTTTGCAGTTTCTTCTGCAGCGTTGTCGATTGACGTTTCTGTAAAATCATCTTCATCTGTTTGATTATTAGCAGCGTCAAATAAAAATTGATTTTTGTTCTTTTCTATTTTAAAAACCTCATCGATAATTTCACTTTTCTTATAAAACGAATTGCCTAACGGAAATGTGACTTTGAATTTTGTGCCTTCTCCAACTTGGCTTTCAACCTCAATTTTTCCTTTATGAAGTTCAATAAATTCTTTTACAACCTCTAAACCAATTCCTGTGCTGCCATAATAATCTTTGTTTACATTATTGACCTGATAAAAGCGGTCAAAAATTCTATTGAGATCTTTTTTGCGTATTCCAGAACCGGTATCTGTAATGGTTATAGAGTAGGAAGGAACTTTTTCTCCATCAATTATTAAAGCATTATCTGTTTCGGCTGTGTCTATAAAAATGGTGATAGAACCATTATCAGGCGTAAATTTGAATGCATTAGAAATAATATTAAAAAGTATTTTTTCCAGCATTTTAGGATCCAGCCAGTCTTCAAGTTCATCTTGAGATGAATCAAAGTTAACGGTTATGTTTCTGGCAGCTGCCTCTTCATCAAAATACCCAATAATTCCTTCTGTAAAAGCTGTGACATCTACTTTTTTGGCCTGAAGTGAAATTTTATTAAACTCCAATTTATTAAAATCCATAAGCTCATTAATTAGTCTCGAAAGTCGGTCAGAGCTTTTGTGTACGATTTTTAATTTATTATGAATTTCAGGCGATAATTTTTTGCTTCTTAAAATGTCTTCCAGCGGATTAATAATAAGCGTTAAAGGTGTTCTGAATTCATGCGAGATATTGGTAAAAAACTGTAATTTTTTATTGTTTAATTTCTCTAGCTGAATTGATTTTTCTTTTTCTAAGATAATGGCCTGTTTCGCTTTAAAACGGTTTTGATAGATTTTATTTAAGTATCTAATCAGGAAAATTAAAATAGCGGTATATATTAAATACGCCCAAATGGTTTTCCACCACGGAGGAAGTATTTTTATTTTTAATTCTAATTGGCTGTTGCTCCAGGTTCCGTCTGCATTGGCCGATTTTACTTTAAAAGTATAATTGCCCGGCGCCAGATTGGTATAGGTTGCCGTTCTGTTATTTCCGGCATAATTCCAGTCTTTTTCAAAACCTTCCAGATAATAAGCGTATTGATTTTTTTTAGAATAATTGTAGTTAATTCCCACGTATTCAATCGTGAAAACCGATTGTGTGTAGTTGAGCGTAATTTCTTTAGTCTGCGAAATTACTTTGGTTAAAGGCGAACCTTCTTCATTTGGTTTTACAGATTTATTAAATAATTTAAAATCACTGAAATACAATCTCGGTGCTTTTTCTGCTTTTTTAATTTCGTTGGGATTAAAATAATTTACGCCTTCGTAACCGCCAAAATACAATTCTCCATTTCCATCTTTAAAAACGGCATTATTATTAAAATCGTTGTCAATAAGACCGTCATCTTTATTAAAATTGGTGCTTTTTTTATTTTTAAAATCAAGTTTTGTCAAACCAGATCCGCCGCTTACCCATAAAGAACCATTATTGTCTGAAATTATAGCGCGAACAGATTTTTCCTTAAAACCTGGAAAATCATCATAATTAGAAAATATCTTATTTTTTTTATTGTAGCTAAATAATCCCTGACCATCTGTTCCTATCCAGATCGTTTTATCGTTAGATTCATAAATAGATAAAATAGTTTGAATGCTGTTGTGTTTATTTATGCCGCTAAACATGGCATCGCGCATTTTCGTTACTTTAAAATTCGTTTCGTCTTTTAAACTAACCTGATACAATCCTAAAATTGTTCCTACCCAAAGTACATTGTCTGAGTCTACAAAAACTTTGCGGATAAAAGCATTATCTAAGGTATTTTCTGCAAATGGTTTAGAATCGCAATGCACAAATGTGCTGGTTTTATTATCAAAATAATGCAGTCCTTTTATAAAAGTTCCAATCCAGATTCGGCCTTTAGAATCTTCGGCAAAACTAAAAATTCGATTAGATTTCAGTCCAGATGTATTGGCTGTATTATAATTTACGAATCGGGAAGTTCCATTTTTTAGAAAGTAAATACCTCGGTCCCAGCTTCCTATCCAGATATTTTGCCTGCTGTCTATAAATATGGTCTGAATATCAACTGCGTCTAAACCGGAATAATAGTTTTGATTTGTCTGGTTAACGTGAATGTAACTTTTATCAATAAGGTTATAAATGTCGAGTCCGCCGCCTTCATTGCTTATTAATAAATTTCCTTTTTTATCTTTTATAACAGATGTTACATAACTGGTCTGTAGAGAATTATCATTATTGGCAAGAGATTCCAGCGAATTGAATTTGTTATTGGGTTTGTCAAAAACACCAAGTCCTTTATTGAAATATCCTAGCCAAAGTCGTTTTTCCTTGTCTTCATACAGCGACCAGACAGAATTAGATTTTAAACTGAAATTATTGTATTTGCTGTGCAGGTATTTTCGCAGTACTTGTCCTTTGTAATTTACAACCAGTAATCCGTCATTTTCTGTACCGCATACAATATAATCCAGACTGCTTTGTACAATAGACAGGATTTTGTTTTTGGTAATAGGATAGTTTTCAAATTGGTAATTATCGGTTTCGGGTTTAATTTTTATCAAACCGTTTTCTGTTGTTCCCAGCCATATATATCCAAATTTATCTATGACAAGATTTTCTATATCGTCGAGTAAAGGTTCTCTTTTAAATTTGTCTTTGTAAACCTGTTTTACTTTTCCGTTTAAGTCAATTTCCAAAAGACCGTAACTGGTTCCTAAATAAATAATTCCCTGTTTACTTTTTATCGAAGATTTTATTAGAAAATTGGGCTTGTCCAACACTTTTGACTGTACTAAAGAAGCCTTTAAAGTCTTTATGTTTAGTTTGAATAATCCGAAACCATAAGCGCCTAAGAATAAGTTGCCGTTATTGTCTTCAATAATTGTTTTTACAGTAATGGGTTCACTATATCCCTTTGTTATAACATCTTCAATATTAATCTTGGTAAAATTATCTAAATCTCTGTTGTACAAACACAAACCTTCATCAGTGCCAACCCAGAGGTTATTATTGGAATCGATAAATGTGGCATAAATAAAGTTGCTGTTTACAGAGCCGGGTTTTTTATCGTATTTGTATCCAAAATAATTTACACCGTCATAACGATATAAACCCGCACCGTTTGTGCCTATCCATATAAAACCATTATTATCCTGAATGATAGAAGAAACAGCTCGTTTTGAGGTAGTTTCCTGTATGCTTCTAAATTGATAGCTGTCAAATTTACCTTGAGAAAACAGGCAGTTTATAAAGCTGAAAAAGCATAAAAGGATAGTGGTGGTATTTTTCATTTAGATGTAACAGTATTGATTATCCGCTTGTTTGTAAAATGTTTTTTTTAGGATATAGAAAACAATATTAATAAAACTAAACAGAACACTTAATTTTTTTTATTCAAATCTGGCATATTGCCAAAATCCTGAGTATGATAAATAGCCAAATAAGGAATTATCGTACTCAGGATATAGAGTTGTAACAAAAAACTATTCTGCTGGAGTAGTTTTTTTAACACATAGAAATATAGCTTTTGTTTACTTAAAAAAAGGCGTTTCACTTATTTTTAATTCACATAGCTGTGTTTGAGAAATGAGTTTCTTTTTAACTTCTTTCTTCACAAATAATGAATCTATGTTTCTATGTGTTTTTTTTAAAATACTTTATTTTAGTTCAAATTTAGTTGTAAGTCCATCATTAGAATTCCAGCCCACCATAACATTGAATAAACCTGGTTCTACTAAAAATTTACCGTCATTGTCATAAAAACCAAGAGCTGCATCGGTTAAAGTAAACTGAACTGTTTTAGTTTCTCCTTTTTTTAATTCGATAAGTTCAAAACCTTTTAATTCTTTTACAGGTCTTACAATACTGGCGGCAGGATCGTTTATGTACAATTGAACTACTTCTTTTCCGTCAAAATTTCCTGTATTGGTAACCTCAACAGAAATTTCAATTTTTTCTCCTTTTTGAAATGAAGGTTTTGCAATTTTTAAATTTTTATAAGCGAAAGAAGTATAGCTTAATCCATAACCAAAAGGATATAAAGGCGTTTTTTCTACATCAGAATAGTGTGACCAAAACACATTTTTATCTTTATCTGTAGGTCTTCCGGTATTGTATAAATTGTAATAAATAGGGCATTGGCCTACATTTCTGGGAAATGACATTGGCAGTTTACCACTTGGGTTGTAATCTCCGTATAAAACCTGTGCAATTGCGTTTCCGGATTGTGTTCCTAACTGCCAGGCTTCAACAATAGCAGGAATATGTTCTGCTGCCCATGGTAAAGCTAACGGACGTCCGTTGTTTAAAACCAAAACAATATTTGGATTTACTTTATAAACTTCTTCTAATAATTGCTGCTGGTTTCCAGGTAAGTCTAATTCTGTTCTGCTTCGTCCTTCACCGCTTTGAAAACCAATTTCACCCAGTACCATTACCACAACTTCTGCTTCTTTTGCTGCTTTTTTTGCCGCTTCAAATCCAGAAAAATCGGTTGTATTAATTTTTACTTCGTCTACGAATAATTGTTTATTTAAGGCTACATCTGTTCCTTTTTCATAAACTAAGGCGCTGTTTTTATATTGCTGCATTCCTTCGAGTACAGAAACAGCGGTATTATCATCAGCAGCAATTCTCCAGCTTCCTAAAGGGCTGTTTTTATCATTTGCCAAAGCACCAATTAAAGCAATTTTAGCTCCCGATTTTTTTAAAGGAAGAAGGTTTTTATCATTTTTTAATAAAACAATCGATTTTTTGGCCATATCCAGAACGTCATCATTATTTGCCTTGCTGCCAATGTTTGTCTTTTCACGAGCTTCATTACAATATTTATAAGGATCGTCAAATAAACCTAATTCAAATTTTACTCGAAGAATTCTGCGTACAGCATCGTCAATCACGCTTTCTTTTACTGATCCTTTTTTTACTAACTGAACTAATTCTGTTACATATACATTCGATTCCATATCCATGTCAGAACCTGCAATAGCCGCTTTTTTAGCCGCATCGGCTGCATCTGCAGCGTAACCGTGAGTAATCATTTCGGCGATAGAAGCCCAGTCAGATACTACAAATCCTTTAAATCCCCAGGCACCTTTTAAAATGTCTCTTTGCAAAAAGACACTTCCTGTTGCCGGAATACCATTTAAGGTATTAAATGAATTCATAAAAGTGCGTATTCCGGCATCTACCGTTGCTTTAAAAGGCGGTAAAACGGTATTGTACAATTTAGAATTGCTCATATCTACACTATTGTATTCTCGGCCAGCTTCTACAAAACCATAAGCGGCAAAATGCTTCGCGCAGGCCACAATAGAGGTATTACTGAAACTTTCCCCTTGAAAACCTTTTACTCTTGCCGTTGCAATTTTACTTCCTAAATATGGATCTTCGCCTGCACCTTCCATAACTCTTCCCCATCTGGCATCATTTGAAATGTCAACATTAGGAGCAAAAGTCCAGTTTAATCCTGAAGCTGAAGCTTCAAGTGCTGCTACTCGTGCCGAATTTTTGATGGCTTCTAAATCCCAGCTTGCCGCTTCTGCCAACGGAATAGGACTTAGGGTTTTGTATCCGTGTATAACATCAAACCCAAAAATAAGAGGAATTCCAAGTCGGGTTTCTTCAACAGCAATTTTTTGTACTGCTCTGACTTCCTTAACACCGCGAACGGTAAGCATAGAACCGACCCATCCTTTTTTTATGTTATTGTATTTTTCTTCATTAGAACCAGATTCTGGTTTTGGTCCGGTAACATCCCATGAACCATTATATTGATTCATTTGACCTACCTTTTCTTCTAATGTCATTTCTTTCATCAAAAGTGAAATACGGTCTTCAATTGGTTTTTTGGTATCCATATATTTTTTGGTTTGTGCATATCCGTTCATAGAAAGGGCTAACAGTAGAAAGGCATAATTTTTAATTTGTTTTTTCATTAGGTGGTTTTGTTTATATCTTAAATATTTTTGGTATTAGTTATTGAAGTTTACTTTTTTAATGAATAATATAATTTTGCTGTTTTATTTGTGCGAAATCGGCATTATTTAAGGTTGTAAATTTAGTTTTACAACAATAATTTCAATAGTAAATTTGATGCATTATGTAATACAAATGATGCATTTGCAGTCTTTTGGACTGAAAAAAAGTAAAAGAGATGTTGTGTGCAGTGAAAAAGGGGAGCGGCTGTCTTTAATTTTTAAAATTAAAGATCCATCTAACAATAAGTGGAGAATAGGAATGCGAAACATTCCTTTTAGAAAATTCAATTAAGGTTTTATTGAAAGAATTTCATCTTCTAAAAAAATAAAATGCATCAAAGAACAAACCTTATAATTTGTTCTTTGATGCAGTAAAAAGAAGATTACGGATATATCATAAGGAAAATAAAAGCAAATAAGTTAACCAGAAGTACAACTCCGTAAACTATATTCGATTTTCCTTTACTAAGTGACAGCATTACGGTAAATACAGATAAGGCTAATAAAACAATAGATTTAATATCGAGCCCTAATATAATGGGCATATCCATTATAATGCAGACAGCTGCAACGCTGGGAATCGTTAATCCAATACTTGCCAAAGCTGAACCCAAAGCTAAATTTATACTGGTTTGTAATCTGTTTTTTCTTGCTGCGATAATAGCAGCCACAGCTTCGGGCAGCAGGATAATAATGGCAATTATAACTCCAACCAGACTTTTTGGGAGTCTGTAACTCACAATAATACTTTCGATAGTAGGAGAGAGTGTCTTAGCAAGTAATACTACAATGCCTAAACTAACAATTAAAAATATCAAACGAGTATAGAATGTTTTAGTATCAATTGTAATGCGTTTAGCAGTATCGTCATTTTCATCCTCACCCTCAGTCAGGAAATATTGACGGTATCGTGTAGTTTGTGCAAACAGAAAAGAGGAATAAATAACTATGCAGGCAATAGAAGCAAAAACAAGCTGCGGTTCCGAATAATATGATCCTGAAACACTTTCTGTAAAAGTTGGAAATACGAGTGTAAATACTATAATTGAAATAAGGGATACCAAACCAATGGTTACAGAAGAAGCAGAAAAATTCTGTTCATAATGTTTTAAACCTCCAATTAAAAGACAGAGTCCAATAATCCCGTTCAGAATAAGCATAGTTGCCGCATATACTGTATCTCTGGCAAGTGAAACTGCTTCCGGGCCATCTGACATCATTAAGGATATAATTATCGAAACTTCTATTACGGTAATTGATATAGCCAAAATAATTGTTCCATATGGTTCTCCAACTCTTTCTGCTATTATTTCGGAATGGTGTACAGCCGACATAACGCTTAAAATAAGTAATATACTGGCAGCAATTTGAAAAATACTGCTTCCCTCTATAAGTCCGCTGAAGAAAAGTATCCATGATAATGCCGGAATGATAATAGTCCATTGTAATAATCGTTTCATTTTTTTAATTTAAAAATTAATATTTGGCCAAAATCCCAACAAAACTGGCCTTTCCCAATTTGTAATATAGGGGTTTTTTGCCGGAATTGATAAAAAAACTGGATCAAAAGCTTAAATTATAACTAATCTGTATTAAAAAATCTTCAACTGAATTTAAAATTGGCTATTAAATTTAAATTGTATCTGAAATAATAAAAGAGTTTTTTCTCTCTCTAAGTTTTTGATTTCTTAAACTACAGTTAATGTTTCGTTTAAATATTATTAGAAACAGACTGAATAATTGTATGCAGTGTTAGTAATACTTTATTTTTTAGTTAATTACTTGATTTTGTGACGCAGTATAGAAAAAATAATGACTTAAATTTACGAAGTTAGTAGTACTAATTCAGTTGTAATCATAAAATATAAAACGTGCATAACTATCTTATTCCTTCAGAAATATCTTGGCTTTCTTTCAATAATTGTATTTTGGATGAAGCAGAAGACTTAAATAATGCAGTATATGACAGAATTAAATTTTTGGCTATACATTCCTCTAATCTGGATGAGTTTTTCAGGGTAAAAATAAATAAACTTCTAAAAAAGAAAACTAAGAAAAGCAGCGATCTTCTGGAAAATGTTTTAAATGAAGTAAACCTTCAGCAAAATAGATTTGGGAAAATATGGAGTTATTCGATTCTGACTGAATTGGCTTTAAATGATATTATATATTATGAATATCAGGAATTATTGCCGGAACATTTAAATGAGATCGAATATTATTTTAAAAGCATTATTCTATCTTATATACAAGTAGTTTACATTACACTGAATCAGCCTAAAACCTATTTCTTAAACAATCGCAGTTTATACTTTTTAGTAAAACTTAAAGACAGCAAAGGCAATTATAATTTTGTTTATTTAAATATTCCTTCTGATAAACTAGATCGTTTTAAACAGTTGCAAAGCATAGAAAACATACATTATATTATTTCCATTGATACTATAATTCGAAAATGTTTATCACTTATTTTTCCGTCAGATAAAATCATTTCATGTAATGCCATAAAATTAAACCGAGATGAAAATTATTTGATAGAAGACGAAAATACAGGCGATTTAATAGCCAAAATTGAAGCAAAGGTTGAAGAGCGTAAACGAGGTTCTGCCACAAGATTTCTATATGATTCGAATATGGATGCTGATTCTTTTTCGATCTGTAAAAAAGCATTTAAACTTTACAAAAGTGAAATGATAAAGGGAGGAAGCCATCATAATTTTTTCGATTTATTCAGATTTCCAAATCCGGTTACCCCAAAGCTTCAGGGAGCGTATTATCCAAATCTTCCGCATCTGCCTTTTGAAAACAATAAATCAATTTTTGATGTGATAAATAAAAAAAATCAATTACTTCATTTTCCTTATCAGTCGTATTATTATGTGCTCCAGTTTTTTAATCAGGCGGCAATTAATAAAAATGTTACCGAGATTAAAATTACGCTGTATCGCATTTCTTCTCAATCCTTAATCGCAAATGCTTTAATCAGCGCTGCAAAAAATGGCAAAAAAGTAACCGTTTTTGTTGAAGTAAAAGCACGTTTTGACGAACATAATAATTTGTACTGGTCTAAAGAAATGAAGAAAGCAGGTATAAAAATCATTCAAAGCCTGCCGAATTTAAAAGTACACGCCAAAGCGGCCATGATTACCATGAAAGATAAATACGGTAATAAAAAGAATTATGGATATCTGTCAACAGGAAATTTTAATGAAAGTACGGCAAATATATATTCAGATTTTGGATTTTTTACAGCAGAAACGGCCTATACAAACGATTTAAAAAAGATTTTTTCTTTTTTAAAAACCAAGAAAAAAACAACTGAGCCAAAACATATTTTAGCCGCTGGTTTTAATATGAAAGAAAAAATACTGGAATTAATAGATACCGAAATAAAAAACAAAAAAGCAGGCAAACCGGCTTCGGTATTTTTAAAAGTAAACGGACTGGATGAAAAAGATATTATTGATAAACTTATTGAAGCAAGCAGGGCAGATGTTGAAGTTACATTAATAGTTCGCGGAATATGCACGCTTTTGCCGGGAATTAAAAAAATCTCACAAAATATAAAAATCTATCGTATTGTCGATATGTTTTTAGAGCATTCCAGAATTTACAAATTTGCCAATAACGGACAGGAAAAAATCTATTTATCTTCTGCCGATATGTTAAGCCGAAATTTAAACAGAAGAATTGAAGTCGCTTTCCCTTTGTATGATGAAAGGCATATTGAAGAAATCAATAAAATAATTCAGCTGCAGTTAGAAGATAATACAAAAAGAAGAATTGTAAACATTCAGGGCAGTAATGAATTAGAAAATAAGGATAATGAAAATCCACGTCGGGCACAGACAGAAACTTACAACTGGATAGCAGATGCAAATAGAATATACTGAATCAGTTTAAAAAGAAATCTGAGCAAACAGCTCAGATTTCTTTGGATATTTATCGCACTTTAATCTCGTTCGTTTTCTTATCCAGTTACTTTAAATCCTTGATTTTATTTTAGAGCATAGTTTATATATCCTCCGTCAGCCAAAAGCTCTGTTCCAGTAATAAAGCTTGCATTTTCTGAAGCAAGAAATAATACAGTTTTGGCTATTTCGGATGAATCTCCTAGTCTCTGCATTGCTGTAGCACCCGCCAGATATTCTTTTGCTTCCTCAGGTACTGCATTATGAAGTCCAGGTGTAGAAACCGGGCCAGGACTTACAATATTAACGCGTATTTTTCTGCCTGCTAATTCATTTGCCGCAATCTGGGCAATTTTGTTCAAAGCTCCTTTGGTAGCTGAATATATACTGCTTCCTAAATTAGAAGCCGTCGCCACTGTAGAGGAAGTAAATATTACTGATGAACCTTCGGCTAAATGCGGCAGTAATTTTTGAAGTGTGAAAAAATGACCTTTCACATTGGTATTAAACTGTGCATCAAAATCGGCTTCAGTTACATCTTCGATTGAAGTAAATCTTGCTATTCCAGCGTTTAAGAAAAGAACATCTAATGGAGCGTTGTTTTCTGCAAAAGCTTTTTCCAAAAGAGAAAGATCAGATAAATTGGCAGTATCAGAAACTATCGTTTTTAATTTTGAACTATTAATTTCGTTAGCAGCTTTTTCAAGGTTTTCGCTGTTTCTTCCGGTAATCCAAACGTTTGCACCTGCTTTTATAAACTCTTTTGCTGTTGCTAATCCAATTCCTGTAGTACCTCCGGTAATAAGGACATTTTTATTGGTAAAATCCATTTTTAGTATGTTTTAAAATTTTATACAGGCAAAGTTAGTTTAGTGAAGTTTATTATTGTTACTTTGTAACTAAAAGTAACAGTAACATTTGAGTAACCAAGTAACCTATGAGTAACGAATGTCAGATTGAACATAAAAAAGAGATAATGGCTGTCCACGATACGATGGACATACTAAATGGAAAATGGAAAATTTCTATTATTTCATCCATCTGTTATCATAACAAAAGAAGGTTTACAGATATTTTAAATGATGTAAACGGGATATCCAATAAAATGTTAAGCAAAGAATTAAAGGAATTGGAAATCAATAAACTAATCAAACGTATAGTTTTAGATACTCAGCCTGTAACCATTCATTATCAGCTCACTGAGTATGGACTGACATTAAAAACTATCATAAATGATCTTGCTGAGTGGGGGATAAAACATCGCAAGGTGATTATTGAAGGTTAGTGCAAAAGCAAACGTATAATAAACGAGTTAAGAATATTTTTAACTCGTTTATTTGTATTTGTTTTGTGATATTTCTCTATTTGCCGATGTTAGTAAATATCGAAAGCATGACTATTGCTGGCAACTGCAATTCGGGCAGTTTTTATAAATTCGATTAATCCAAAGTTCCTCAATTCTGCAGCCAGATTATCGAGTTCTTCTTCTTGTCCTGTTGCTTCAAATACAATAAAATCTTTTTCTATTGTTATAAATCTGACGCTTTGTTTTTTAAGTAGATGATTCATATTTTCCTCGTTAATGAAACTTGAAGTTATTACTTTAAACAATCCCATTTGTTTCCAGATGATTTCTTCGTTAGTGCTGCAATAGCATTTGAAAACCTCGATTATTTTTTCGATTTGAAGCGCAATATTTCTGGCGATTTCAAAAGTTTCTTCTATAACCAAAGTACATCTGTACATTTTATCAATTTCGCAAGTAGAGATATTGAGACTTTTTATACTGATTTTTCTTCGCGAAAGTATGATCGTTATTTTATTAAGTAATCCCATTTGATCTTCTGTGTAGGCGGTAAAAGTATATTCCTGTTTCATTTAAAAAGTGTCTGATTTTTGAATTATTAGTAGTTTGTGTTTTTTAGAAATAAAAAAACCTTTCTCATTTATGACTGAGAAAGGTTTTTATTGTACAATAGAATCCTGCCTCGTCATAACAAACGAATAATGATAATTGCGCTAATGATAATTTGTACTGAATTTTTCATGTATATTTTAAATAAAAAAACCTCCCAAAAAGGGAGGTTTTAAATTGTATCTGTGTACTTATTTATATAACATCCCTGATCATTATCTAATGATAATAATACTGCTAATGATAGTGATGTTAATTGAGTTTTTCATTTTGTATTTCTGATGTGTGACAAATGTATTGATTTTTATAACGTTTAAAAAAAGTTTTTAATGAAACTATTTGTTTCCAAGCGAATGTATTTTAGAATAAATTTTTTGAAAGCAGAAGATAATTCCAATAGTTTTTGACCATTTCCATCTGAATTTGATCTGTAGACATATTGCTTTGATTGCAGGCAAGATATGGCGGAAAAGATATCAGGTTAAAGACTGCTGCGCTATAAATAGAGACAGATTTCAAGAAGGTGTATTAAGTAAATAAATCCTGTTTATATTTGTGTTGTAAATGAAGTATAAGATACTCTTTTTCAGTATGAAGTATTTATCATAATAGAATGTTTTTTATTAGTTTAATCAAATACTTATGACAGTTGTAAAAAATCATAATACATTTCACAAACTTCCCATTCTAGATGGTTTAGAGCTTTTGAATGCCCAAAACAATACGGTAAGCTTTCCCTATCATACACACGATACATTTAACATTGCATTAATTTTAAAACATACTTTTGACACTAAGCTGACTAATAAATATCTGCAGGCACCGGCAGGGACCTTATCAATAACAAATCCTTTTGAGGTTCATGCGACACCCTGTGATGGAAAAACCGGCAATTCATTTTTTACATTTTATATTGCACCGGATGTTATGAAAAAGATCAACAATAACAACGACGTTTTTTTTGATCACAAGATTATTTATGACGAACAGCTGTTTCGGGAGTTTTATTTCTTGTCTCAAAATTTTGAGAGTTTTGAAATTGAAAAAGCATTGCTGGCAGTATTAGAAAGTCTTATCCGACGCTGGGGAAAAAATCAAAAATTTAAAAACTCCGAAATTAACTTGTTCTCAAGGTTTTTGGAAGATAAGATTAGTGAAAAATTTTCATTAGAAGCAGCAGCAAAAAGTTTTGGACTTGACAAATATAAGTTTTTGAGACTATTTAAATATGAGACAGGAATGACGCCAAACAGTTATGTCATTTTAAAGAGAATCGAAAAATCAAAAATTCTGCTCAATGATGGGATTGATTTAGCTGATGCCGCAATCGAAAGCGGATTTTACGATACAGCGCATTTTTGCAGAAAATTTAAAGAATTCACCGGAGTAACACCTCTGCAGTATAAAATTTCTTAAATTTCCTAATACTGCAATATCGTACAACAGAGTTTTGTTACAGCATTGTATTTTTGGGTATTCTAATTCTGATATGAAATGAAAAAAAGATTTTTCTCAATATTTTTAGCACTATGCGTTTGTATTTCTCTTACTGCACAGCACAAAAAGCAGACTATCAAATTAAACCAGCTGATTGACAATCTTGAAATAAAAAGAGGTGAGGAGCATTTTTTTAAAATTAAACTTACCGCAGACACCTATTATGCTCTAAATGTACAGCAGCAGGGAATAGATCTTATAGTTTCGATTATAAACAAAGAAGGGAAACTAATGGCCGAAGTTGACTCTCCAAATGGCAAGAACGGTCCTGAGAAAATTTTGTTTTCTCCTGACAGAACCGATGAATTTGAAGTTGGGATTAAACCTCTTGATGAAAAATCAAATTCAGAGTCTGGAAAATATACAATTCGACTGCAAAAAGTTCCTAATACACTTGAAAAAATCCCGGTTAAAAATCTTCTTTCTGATTTTGATTTACTCCAGAATGCCTACTACGAAACCAGAGTTGGTCTTTGGTACAATTCAAGAACACAATTTGACAGTATCTGTAATCTGCAGAAAAGCAAAATAAAAACACCTATGAATGCTTTAGAATTTTACAGGATACTTGCTCCGGTGGTTTCGTTTACCAAGGAAGGACACTGCAACATTAAAATTTCTGATGAAACTACAGCTTTTTTAAAACAAAAGGGAACTTATCTGCCATTTGGAATTAAAGTTTTAGATAAAAAAATATATGTCATAAATGATTATAAAGATTTCAAATTAAAAGGTCTTGTTCTTTCAAAAATAAACGGTGAAGCCATAGAAAATATCATGGCAAAAATGCTGGAAATTGAGCCTGCAGACGGATTTAATATGACAAGTAAATACCGATGGATTGAAGGAGCATTTTCTAAATATTACGCTCGGTATTTTCCTGCTTCCAAGTTTATTACACTGGAACTTCTAGATCCTGATAACAATACTAAAATAGTTTATGAAAACATTCCTTCCTGCACTTTTAAGGAGTTCGCAAAACTATATGAAGAAATTAAAAAACAGGTTCCTAATTATACATTCAGTAAATCATCTGATTTTTCTATAGATCCAATAACTTCAACAGCTGTTATTACAGTCAACACTTTTAGTTTGGGAAGTTATACTGATAAGCGAAAAGGATTTCAGTTATTTCTGGAAAAAGCCTTTGACAGCATTTCTTCTCAAAAAATAAAACATTTGATTATTGATGTCAGAAAAAATGAAGGAGGAGAGCAGGGAATGGAAGACCACTTTTTATCTTACCTGACCAATGAAGAGTATAAAAAATACAAATATGTAGAGATTCCGGGATTTACCTATTCATTTCTGGAGCATACTAATTATGCAGGTCAAAAAGAAATCCTGATTGAAGAATTAAAGGAGGATTTTTATCTTTCAACTGACGGCAGGTATTTAAATAAAGCGGGACATTATACTGGGGAGAAACCCAATACAAAAAATTTTAAAGGAGACCTTTATATTTTAATTTCGGGGCTCACTTTTTCGGGAGGTTCAGAATTTGCAGCACTTGCAAAGAACTATACCCATGCAAAATTCATTGGTGAAGAAACCGGCGGTGGTTATTACGGGAATTCAAGCGGCAGTTTTCTAAGTTTCACTCTTCCTAATTCAGCTGTAACAGGCCGTATTCCCTTATGTAAATTTGTAATAGAACCTAAAGCTGATTCAATTCCCTTTGGGCGCGGCGTTTTGCCTGATTATGAAGTACAGCCAACCATCAAGGAGTATCTTGCAGGATATGATAGTGAAATGGAATATGTAAAAACACTGATTAGAAAGAAATAAAGGATCAATTTTGCTCTACATGATTATCAAAATTGTTAGTTAAAAGGATTGCTTTTTTCTCTTTACTTTTTTCTTTCAGATCGCTTTTAATTGCTGGAGATTATGAGATAGAGTCCATTTTTATGAAGCTCTATCTGATAATTTCATCAGTCATATCAATAGTTTTTGGGTGCAGGCTTATCAGTTGTAAAACAATTGCACTAAAAACTACAAATAAGAGTAGTACAAAAACGTGTCTCATTCCTCCATTGTCAGCGGCTTTTCCTAAAAACTCTGTAATAACAGCTCCTGCCGAAATACCAACAAAATTCATAATTCCATATCCCGTAGCCCTGTAGCGTGGAGCAACAAACTGACAAAGAATAGGCATATTATTAGTGTCGTATATTCCAAATCCAAGTCCAAAAAGGACAGCGCCAAAAACAATAGCAGTTGTATCACAGCAATAGCCAAATAAAAACAACGCCGGGATGGTAAGAAACAGTCCAATAACGCTGGTGTAAATTCTTCCTTTAAGATGTTTCATTACCCATCTGTCTGAAATGGCACCTCCAATTAATACGCCAAAAAAGGAAGACATCGAAATGGTTACCGTTGCAATTGGTCCTGCCAGAGACATTTCTAAATGTAAAGTTTCAGTAAATAAGGTGGGTAACCAGTTTTTGGCCGCCCAGCCTGGTAAACTTGGTGCAGAGAAATAAAAGAGCAAAACCCAAAAGGAGATATTACCAAATAATATTCCCAATCCTTTGAACATTTGCCTGAATTCATTGCCGACAGATGACTTTTTTGTGGGATCTAAGAAGTATGTTTTCTTTTCTTGTATAAAAAATATCAGTATTAAACTGTAAAGTACACCAAATAAACCTACTGAGTGAAAACTGAAATGCCAGGAAAAATACTTAGAAATAGTGGCTCCAAAACCACCAAGTGCCTGTCCTAAATAAATTCCGGTGGTATGAATTGCAATGGCAAAAGAGCGTGTTTTTTCCTGATGGTAATCTGCAATTAAGGATAAGGCAGCCGGAATATAAAAGGCTTCGCTAAAACCCATAATACCGCGCAAAATATAAATCTGATTGAAAGTTGAGGCATAACCCATCGCCATAGTCACCCCGGACCAGATAAAAAGACTTCCTATGATGATTCTTTTTCGGTTAAACCGATCTGCTATAATTCCGGAAACAGGACTCATAAGTGCATAAATCCAAAGGAAAACAGCCATCAAAAGACCGAAATTTTCAGCTTTAGCCAATTCAGGAATGTCGTCCATCATCGCTGATTTCATAGTCGACAGCATTTGTCGGTCTAAATAATTCAATAAAGCAACAAACCACAGCAGGCCAACAACAATCCATGGATAGGATTTTTTTTCATTCAATTTAGCAATCATTCTCTTTTTTCAAAATAAAGGCCGAATATACGAATTCAAACGCAACAGGAAAGAATTGTTTTCTTTATAAAAAAGCACTAAATATAAAAGCCCTCTCAAGTAAATGAGAGGGCTTTTTTTAAAAAACAATAAACAGTAAAATATTTTTTTAATTACCAAAAGTATATCTAATAGTAAATTGTGCCTGCCAAACATCAAATGTTGATGTGTTTTTTTGGAAAGTATCTTTTATTAGAGTTCTCATTCCATTTGTATCTGTTTGTGTAGCTAACTGATAAACTGGTATGTTTCCTGCAGCTGTTGAGTTATAAGCCAGAACGTTTGGATTAGTTGCTCTTTGTGTAACTCCCCAGTCTTTATTAAGCATGTTTGTAAAGTTTAGAATATCTGCCCTTACTTGGAAAGAATTCTTTTTACCGCCTATTTTAATATAGATATCCTGAGTAACAGAAAGATCTAATCTGTGAAGCATTGGAAGGATAGCTCCATTTCTTTCTGCATACTGACCTCTTCTTGTGCGAAGGTATTTATCCTGGTTAATGTAAGCATCGAATGCAGCCTGTTGTTGTGCTTCAGTGTAAGTGGTTACAACATTTGCACCATTTACAGTATTAGTAACTGATAATGGAGCGAAACGAATTTCAGAAGCGCTGTTTGGTATGTACATAAGATCATTTCCATTTACTCTGTCTCCATTCATATCTCCTCCGTAAGCATACGTAAATGGGTTTGCCTGTTCACCAATATAACCTAAGTTAATAGAAGTAGCACCTCCTAAACCTTTTCCATATTCAATTCTATAACCAAGTACCCCAACAATTCTATTCGGTGTATTGTTATTTGAAGCCGAAACAGCTAAGTCATTATTTCCATTGATAGATCTTGCACTAGTCCATGAACCTGATGCGATTGATCCCGGAGAAATTAAATCTGCAGCTTCAGAATGTGTATAAGCAATCGATCCCCAAAGACCGTTTTGATATGGGTATTCTAATTTGAAAGTAGTAGAGTAGAAGTATCCTTTATCAGAGTTTGTTAAAACAATTCCATTAGAAACATTATCATTAACTCTGGTTCCTGCATCATTTCGAGAGTATCTTGGTCTGTTGTCAGGACCTCCAAAAGTTCCTACTGGTGCATCTAAATTTGCGTTATAATAATTGATAGCGTTAATGTTTTTCTGGATGATTCCTTCAACAGTACCTACGAAACCAAAAGGAAGTTTTTGATCAACTGCCATAGTTGTTTTCCAAACCTGAGGATATTTGAATTTTTTGTCTGTAAAAGCTAAATCAAAACTTGTAGGCAGGGTTGGAGTTTCTGGTGTAAAATATTGTGCAGGTCTAGGAGTAAAACCGTATCCGCCTGCAGCCAAAGCAGCACCGCTGACATCAACAAATCCTGTAAGAACACCATTGTTTCCAATTTGATTTGAAAGGTAAACTGAAGGAGCTCTTCCTGTGAAAATTCCTGAACCTCCGCGTAGTAATGTAGAAGCATCCCCGTTTAAATCCAAGTTGAAACCAACTCTCGGTTCAAATAAATATTGTGCATCAGGCATCTCTCCTGTATTGAATTTTTCTCCATTTGCAAAAGTCATCGCAGTTACTGTTGGATTCTCTAATGCTGTATCAGCAAACCAAACTCTTGAAGCTCTAAGACCAATACTTAATTTAAAGTTGTCGCTCAATTTAATTTCATCTTGAGCATATAAATCAAGTTTGTTAGATTTTAAAATCTGTAATGGTTCTTCACCGCCAGGTAAAGCAGAATATCTGTATTGGAAACGTGCAGGTGAAGTCGCTGTAGCCGAAGACGGAGCACCTCCATTTGCTGCAGATTGATCAGCAGCTGCATAAAAATCAGCTAAAGAGTTAAATACATAAACTCCGTTTGAACCAGAGAAAAACAAGTTGCTTGATTTGAAATATTCAAAGTTAGCACCTAAAACAATAGAATGTTTTCCGATAGTTTTAGTTAAATTGTCTGTAAAGTGAAGAGTAGAGTAGCTAAGTTTATTACCTTGTGTAAAAGGATCTAAACCAACTGAAATATAAGTATTTGCTCCATTCTTAATGTCAATCGTTGGGAATAAGCCGCCACCTTGAAGCCCTCTGTCTTCAATTTGTTTGTCATAACCAGCAATAAAGTTGTTGTACCATGAGTTTCCAAATTTACTGTTTAATTCTACCACAATAGATCTTGTGTTATCTAAAATGGTATAACCGCTGTTTTTATAAGACATAGCCAATACACTTGTTCTTCTGTTTCCAAAACCTAACGAGTTTGAATTTGAAGTTAATTCGTCAGAAGATGAATTATGGAATACGTAACGAGCTGTAAGTTTATGATTATCGTTGATATTCCAGTCAATACGAGTTAAGAATTTTTTAGATGTTTTATTTGCATCATAATTTTCCCATGGACCTGTTTCATATCCAAATTTATCTTTCATGTAATTTGAAAGTGTCTGCATTTCAGTATAAGTCGGATTAGAAATCTGCGAACCTCCAGACGGAGAGCCAGTAGATGTCCAAGTAGTAGCCGGGCTTGTATTTTCGATAGTTTCGAAGTTACCAAAAAAGAATAATTTGTTTTTGATAATTGGCGCACCAACACGTGCTCCCCATATTTTTTCATTAAATGTTCCAGGTTTGATTGTTACATCTTTACCAGGATGAGTTCCAATAAAAGTCTTTTTGTTGTTTCTGAAAGAATTGTAAACAGACCCTTCAATCTCATTTGTACCACTTCTGGTTACAGCATTGATACCTGAACCTAAAAATCCAGACTGACGAATGTCAAAAGGTGCTATGTTTACCTGCAGCTGCTCAATAGCGTCTAAAGAAATTGCTGTAGATCCTGTTCTTCCTCCAGCTTGTGACTCTGAACCCAGACCGAATCCATTATTAAAAACAGAACCGTCAATTGTAAAATTGTTCAATCTTGAATCCTGTCCTCCAAAAGTACCATTTGCACCAGCATTTGCGTTGTATTTTGTTACAGAGTTTACAGATCTTGATCCTAATACTGGAACAGCTGTAATTTCTCTGTTTGAAAACTGTTGTGATGCTCCAGTTCGGCCTTTGTTAAAGTTTCCTTTTGATTTTGTAGAAACCACAACTTCTTGAAGGGCATTTGATTCCTCTTCAATTTTAATGTTAACCGTTAAATTACTTCCTAATCCAACGTTAATGTCAGTTATTTCAGAAGTCTTATATCCTACGTAACTAACTTTAACAGTATAGGGTCCGCCTGGTCTTAAACCCTGTGCAGAATAACCGCCGTCATAATCAGAAGTAGAAAAATACTTTGTACCAGTAGGTTTGTGGATAATTTCTACCGTAGCTCCGGGAAGTACTTCTCCTTTGGTTGATCTAACAGTACCTGACATAGCTGATCCAGTTACCTGCGCATGTCCTAATGTTGTTAGAAGAATAAACAAAACAAATAGAGTTTTTTTCATTTTGGTGTATAAGTTTATAAATTTTTTGGCAAAATTATAACATATAAGAAGGAAGGTGTTAATACAATATTAACAAAAGGGTATTTTAAGTTTTCCTTGTAAATGGAGGAATTTGGCTGGTCTTTTTGAAAAGCTTGTAACTGAAAAAGCTGATTCCACAGGAAGATTACTTTTCTTTTAGATAAATTGATTTTATTATTTTAAGATATCAATTCCACATCTTTTTGAGTATTCTATATACTCCAAATCAATCATATTTAAGTTTCTCTAAAGAATAATTATCTGTTTTTTTTAGTATTGTATTCTTGAAAAGATAAATATTCTTTAAATATACTAGTAAAAGGAATATTTATCTGAGTTTTTCTAATTACTAAAATAATTCGTCTTTTATATTCAAATTTGCAAGGTAAAAAAACTAAAAGTCATCATCAAATGAAAGCGAACGTACAAGAAGATTTAAGAATAAACGAAAAGCAAGATATTGAAAACATCCAGAATGCAATAAAGAATGATTTTACATTCACATTAGAGAGCACTTGTTTAGATGAAAACTATCACCCCTCAAGTCAAACGCGTTTGACAACCAATTTTGCAAACTTGGCTAGAGGAGCTAATCGCCAGCAAAACTTACGTAATGCCTTAAATATGATTAACAATCGATTCAATGCATTGGCTCATTTGGATAATCCAAAAGGTGATCGTTACCTTGTAGAACTTGAAATCATCACAGTAACGATGAATATTGATGACAAGAATGGTAGTAACAATCTGCCGTTGATTGAAGTTTTAAAAACGAATATTTTTGACCATAAGACTGGCGAGCGTATTGAAGGTATTGCCGGAAATAATTTCTCTTCTTATGTTCGTGATTATGATTTTAGTATTTTATTGATTGAGTACAATAAAAACAAAGCTAATTTTTCTATTCCTGAAGATTTTGGTGATTTGCACGGAAAACTTTATAAGTGCTTTGTGAATTCAGTCACTTATAAAGAGCACTTTAAGATGTCACCTATCATTTGTCTAAGTGTATCGAGCAGCAAAACTTATACCCGCACCGAGTATCAGCATCCGGTTCTGGGTTTTGAGTATCTGCAGAATGAGTATTCTCTCACTGATGAATATTTCTCTAAAATGGGCTTAAAAGTTCGTTTTTTCATGCCTCAGAACAGTGCGGCACCAATGGCTTTTTATCATTCCGGAGATCTGCTTGCTGATTATACTGATCTTGGACTAATCAGCTCAATCAGCACTATGGAGACTTTCCAGAAGATTTATCGCCCTGAAATTTACAATGCAAATTCAGTGGCTGGGAAAATCTATCAACCTAGTCTTAAACACGAAGATTTTTCGCTGACTCGCGTGGATTATGACCGCGAAGAGCGCAGCCGACTGGCTGTAGAACAGGGTAAATATGCAAAAGAGCATTTCATTAAGCCTTACAAAAATCTACTGGAACAATGGTCTGCTGATTTTTCCCTTTAATTAATTACAACAACACATTAAAATTATTTTATTATGAAGAAATTATTATTACCCACCTCAATTGTTGGAAGTCTGCCCAAACCTGCCTGGCTTGCGCCACCTGAAAAACTTTGGTCACCTTGGAAATTAGAAGGAGATCAGTTACTTGAAGGGAAACAAGATGCTTTGCGTATTTCTTTGCATCAACAACAATTGGCTGGGGTTGATATAATTTGTGATGGTGAGCAGACACGCCAGCATTTTGTAACCACTTTTATCGAACATTTAAGCGGTGTAGATTTTGAAAATCGTAAAATTGTAAAAATTCGTAACCGTTATGATGCGAGTGTTCCTGTTGTTGTTGGTGAAGTTGAACGTCAAAAAGCAGTTTTTGTTGAAGATGCTAAATTTTTACGTAAACAGACTAATAAACCTATAAAATGGGCATTGCCAGGTCCGATGACAATGGTAGATACCTTATATGATGACCATTACAAAAACAGGGAAAAATTGGCGTGGGAATTTGCAAAAGCGCTCAATCAAGAAGCAAGAGAACTTCAAGATGCAGGGGTAGATATTATTCAGTTTGATGAACCTGCATTTAATGTATTTTTTGATGAAGTAAACGATTGGGGAATGGCAGTATTGGAAAGAGCTATTGAAGGCTTAAACTGCGAAACTGCGGTACATATTTGTTACGGTTATGGAATACAAGCAAATACTGATTGGAAAAAGACATTGGGGTCAGAATGGCGTCAATACGAAGAAATTTTCCCAAAAATTCAAAAATCTAATATTGATATTGTTTCATTAGAATGTCATAATTCACGTGTACCTTTTAATTTAATGGAACTTGTTCGTGGTAAAAAAGTAATGGTTGGTGCAATTGATGTGGCAACAAACACTATCGAAACACCTGAAGAAGTAGCTGATACCCTGCGAAAAGCTCTTGAGTTCGTAGATGTCGAAAATCTTTACCCAAGTACAAACTGTGGTATGGCTCCATTATCCCGAAATGTAGCCATAGGGAAGTTAAATGCTTTAAGTGCAGGAGCAGAAATTATACGCAGAGAACTTGCTGTTTAATTCAATGTACTAATTATAAAATGGAGTTGTTTTTTTTAACTCCCTCTGTCCGTAGAGTTAAGAGACTCTACGGACTAACAATTGGCTCTTAAAATTATACTTTTTTTCGTCGAGCCATACCCTGAGCGATGATACTTGCAGCAATCAATTGCAAGGCATGATAAATCATAAGCGGCAACAATACGATACCGGTGACAGTACTGTGCTGAAAAAGCACTTTTGACATGACGGTGCCGTGTACCAACGACTTTTTAGATCCGCAAAATAAAACCGTAATACGATCTTCATCCGAAAAACCAAGTAAGCGGCTGAGAAGCCCGACACAAAGGAATACGGCAAAAAACAAGACCATCATTCCTGCAGCGAGTCCCGCAAGCTCAAGGGCTGTGAAACCTTCGAAAAGATGTTGTGTGAATGACTTACAAAACGACGTGTAAATGATGGTAAGGATGATTGCCTGATCGAAATATTTGAGCTGTTTCTTATATTTTTCTGCAATGGCTCCAAAACGAGAGTTAAGGCTGATGCCAATGATGACAGGCAATAAGACTTGAAAAACCAACTTTATTACGATATCAGTGACATCAAAATCGCCTGTTGCAGAAGCTATGAACAATCCAACCCAGAGCGGTGTAACGATTACTCCGATTAAACTGGAAATGCTCGCATTGAAAATGGCTGCGGGAATGTTGCCCTTAGCAATAGAAACCATGACCACTGAAGAGGAAACTGTGGATGGTAAAGCCGCCAGAAAAAATACACCCAGCCAAAGGAGCTCAAAGCCGGCGTTGATGAACAAAGGACGAAATGCCAAAACGATAAGCGGAAAAAACAAAAAGGTTGTGAACTGAACGACAATGTGCATTTTCCAGTTGGTAAGTCCGGCTTTTAATTTCTCAACACTCAGGCGCAAGCCATAAAAAAAGAAAATTAACGATACACCTGCATTGGCAATTTCTTCCAGCGAAACAGGTTCTTTGATTATGCCCGGCTTCGGCAAAAAATAAGCCAGCAGGATCATGGTGCCTATCATTAACAGGAAACCGTCGAAACCTGCTTTACTTAATACTTCTAATAACTTTTTCAATGCGCTCTTATTTTTAATAGATTTTTATACTGCAAAAGTATATTTTGAAGGTCATTAAATCTTTGGTTTAATTAAAATAAGGTTTTTATGTTGTTTTTCGTTACATTTGAAGATTATTATTCTTTTTTGTAAATTAATTTAACCTTTTTTAAGTAAAATATTCTATGGAGCAGATAGACGATGTTGATCTTCAATTACTAAATATACTTCACGATAATTCTAAATATACTGTGAAAGAACTGGCGAAAATGGTAAATCTTTCGGCATCACCTGTTTTTGAGCGTATTAAAAGACTAGAAAACAACGGTTATATTAAGAAATATATAGCCCTGCTGGATGCAGAAAAACTAAACAGGGGATTTATCGTTTTCTGTAATATCAAACTTAAACAGCACGATCGTAATATTGGTAATCAGTTTGTTAGTGATATTATGAAAATAGAAGAAATTGTAGAATGTTACAATATCTCAGGAGATTACGATTTTTTAATGAAAGTTTCTGCCAAAGATATGAAGCATTATCAGGATTTTGTGTTTAACAAATTAGGCTCAGTTGAAAGTATAGGGAGTACCCAAAGTACCTTTGTTATGTCAGAAATAAAAAATATGTATGGATAGTCCTGTGATGGGTTTATTTGTTTGAAATTGGTAAAGTTTTTTTATCTGCTTAAATTTTTCCTCAACTAAGACTTTCATTTCATCAAAGTCCTGCTGTTCCAAATTAAGCAGTGTATTAAGTTTCTGCCACAAAAGACATGCTGGCGTTTATTTTTAAAATTCGCCTTAGCTTTTGCGGCAGAAAATGTATTAAGTTCATTCGGTAAAAAGGTATGTTCCTGCCGGTTGAATGTTTTTAAAATGTGTCTATTTTGAAATTAACATAAACTCCAGTCTTTATCCAGAAATTCATCTTCTCCAGGCTCCTCTGTCTTATAAGCAATTGATTCAGGAATAGATGTTTTAGGAATGTTTACATGAACGATAGTATTTTCTTTAATATTCTCAAGATGTTTTAAAACTTCGTCAAGTTCGTCGAGAGTACTCACTTCAAAGCCTCTTCCTCCAAATACATCAACAAGTTTTGCATATTTCCAACGGTGCATCTGGTTGTAATCATAAATATCGTTTAGATCGGGAATGCTGTATTCTACCTTATCTGCACCGCGAAAAGGATTTGGATTAACAAGCATTTGTTCAATACCATAAATTCCATTATCCAAAACAAATACAACCGTATCGTGTTTTAGTTTATTCTGTGTAGATATAGCTTGGCATGTTTCCTGAAAAGCACCGTCTCCAACAAATACTACGGGTCTTTTATCTGGTCTGGCACATTTTATTCCGGTGGCGGCGGGAACGGAATAACCTATCGAAAGCCATGATGCCTGCGCTACAAATCCATTTGGTTCTGCAATACGAATTCCCTGTGCACCCAATAAAGGAAAACCGGCATCTGCCACTACTATATGCCTTTCGTCAATAAAAGTATTGATCCGTTTGAAAAAGGTATCATAAGTAAGCGTTGGTTTCGCATTTTTTCTAATGCTTTGATCCGCTACAAAAAATGATTCAGGCAGCTGTTCTGCGTCATACATTTCATAAGCACTAAATTTAACTTTAGTAAGTTCTTCTTTTAGAAATATCATAAAATCCCGCAACGATACATTGGCGATGTAAGAGGCGCCAATCCTTACACCGCTGTGATTGGCAAGTACAGTATCATCTTTCCAAACATCAAAACCACCCAGGTTTTTGCCTGTGGTCCATACGCCAAGGCCGATTTTAAGCTGGGCTTTTTCGAATTTTTCCTTGACATCTTTTGGCGATGCCTTACCGTTAAAAACGCCTTTGAACTTAGGATGGTTTTCCGACACAATTGATTTTCCAAGTATTGAGGTCACAAATTCTGTATCGGTTGTTTCAATCAAATCCAAAAATTCTTTTTGAATACCATAGCGCTGGATCTCAATTCCTCCCCAGAAAATAATTTCTTTGCCCTGTGCCATTGCAGCTACTCTTTTAGCAGCCTTGCGTGCACTTGATTGACATTTAGATACTTCTCTTTCTGCTAATGGAGCATCAGGCGGATTGCATTCCATTCGCCAGGCATCTTCAAAAACTTCTAGATAAACCGGTCTTCCATATAAAATACAAGCATTCAGTACCGAATCAATTTTGTAAGGAGCATCAGATGAACCCGTAA
The DNA here is from genome assembly GCF_052044235.1 of Flavobacterium sp. 22659. NCBI lineage: Bacteria > Pseudomonadati > Bacteroidota > Flavobacteriia > Flavobacteriales > Flavobacteriaceae > Flavobacterium > Flavobacterium sp. 22659. The sequence continues at coordinate 92,457 of NZ_JBQEMU010000021.1, read as the reverse complement.
TTTGTTCTGCTGCAACGGTAACGTTTCGAAAAACATTGATATTACTATACATGTCTCCCGTCATATGTGATGCCAGCATACCCTGAACCAAGCTTCGCTGCTGGTCTTTGTTGGTAGGCGCTCCATTAATAACAAGCACGGGACAATGCTCTACATAAGAACCTGCAACTGAATTAAGCAGTGTAAATGCGCCTACGCCATAGGTTACCGCTACTACAGCGAAACCGTTTTGACGTGCATAGGCATCAGTACAGTGTCCGGCATTTATTTCATTTGTGTCGTTAACGATTTTAATTTTTGCATTTTTATCTTCGTGAATCGTATTTAAAAAGGGTGCGGTATAATTGCCCGCAATTCCAAATAAATGTGTTAATCCTAATTGTTCAAGACGTATCTGCAGGTATTTTGCAACGGATATTTTTTTCTGTGCCATCTTAAATCGGGTTATTAAGGTTACCAGTATTTTCGTTGACTTCAAGCGCGGTTCGGATTCCGGATTCAATTGCACCTTCAATCCAGGCATGTTTCAGAGAAGTATGCTCACCTGCAAAATGTGCTTTTCCATTCCATTCAGTTGAGATGATATGGCGCTGCAATAAGTGCAGTTGTCCCGGATTAAAGATTGCGGCTTCGCCATAAGCATACGGGTCGCGCATCCAGCTTTGTGTTGCGCCGCCAATTAATTTTCCGTTTTTGTCCTTGCGCTCCTTAATGCTCGAGCTGATTACGGCAAGGTCGATAATACGCTGCTGTTCCTTTTTATCATCAGAGTGCATAATGGCCAGGTTCTTAAGTGCATAAAAATACCTGTCATCGTCATCCATAGAATCCCAGCGGCTTGCTTCATCAGACCAGCAGTAGGATGCCAATACAACGCCATGTCCGTTACTGCCTAAGTCATTGCTCGGGTAATAGGTGAAACGGTTTGAAAAATCAGTAATCGTACCGCCGCCAACAATATTATAAGGTTCTTCCTGCCACCATTTCTCGCGAAATTCCAGCAGTATTTTAGTTGCAGAATCATAATGCAGTTCGCGGATCGCTTTTCTTTTAAGCTGCTTGAACTGCGGTGTTACATAAACATGTCTTAAGGCAGAAAACGGTATTGTGACAATTATTTCATCAAATTCCAGATCACTGACAGGTGTTTTTAAGGCTTTGAATCCTGCATCTTCATAAAATTGAAAGTCACGCTGCACCTCAATATCTACCTCAACTTTTACCTTATCGTTAACTAGCATCATTTTAGTCATTCTGCAGTCAAAATAGGTGTTTTCTTCCAGACTGTGAGCTTTGAAGAGTCCATTTGGCAGCAGGTCGCTTCCTCCGACAATCTCCAAAAAGCGAGTAGAATCTTTGATGATATTCTGTTCAATAAAACTCTGGATAAAGTCATAAGCCATTCTGGACTCCAGATTCTGCATAACCCCAATCATTTCGATGGCGTTCTCTGAATACATCGAATTTTCCTTTAAAAAACGACGCATCGAATATTCTCCGTAACGCTCAATAAGCAAAGGCCAGTTTTTCTCAGGATCTTCTGCAATAAAAGCTTTAAGAGGATTAATAAGATTAGCCATTAACTGGTCGGCACGCATGTTTTCACTGCTGCTCAAATGAAAGTCCAGCAGTTTGTTTACATCAACGACCTTAGTTGTGTCTTTTGGAATATATTCATTTTGAACAACACGTTTGCGGTTAACATAAAAAAGGGAATTTCTGGTCACCTCAGGCTCAGGTTTAGAAGGGTCTGCTTGATGTGCGATTGCTTGTTTTTTATCTACCGACAGATAATAAAATGGCTCCGTTTTGAGTCCGAGTTTATCGATGTATTTGAGCACCATTTGGTGTATGGTCGGGATACGCATTGCACCAGCTTCACCATAGACACTATCATCTTCAAAATATTTTTTGTCTTTAGAGTTCCTAAAAGTCTTGATTCTGCCGCCCACTCGGGTGTTTGATTCGATTATAGTAACATTATGGCCAGCTTGTTTTAACATACCTGCTGCTACCATTCCAGCCATTCCGGCACCAATAATTAATACGTCTTTTGGTTTATCCGTAGGCGGGATTCCCTGGTCAATATACTTTAAGTACTGCTGGATAATAATGTCATTGTCTTCGTCAAGTAAGCCGTGTAAGTAGTTTTCCATAATCAGTTTGGTTATTAGTTTATTATTTAAATGAGGTAGGATTTAGAGTTGAATAGACCAATTTTTCTTTTAGTAATTAGATAAATAGGAACGTGCATGGGTAATGGATTAACGGTTTGCATATTAGATTGCTTGCAGGGCGGTTTACCCTTAGACTGTTTTTCAGCATCGCGTTTATAATGACCATCGTAAAGTGCTTGATTGGAATCTAAATTATAACAGATATAAAATAAACGTAAAAGAAATGACACGAAGCGGGGATTATTGGGTATAAGAGTGATTTTATACGCAATAAAATTTTTAAAACACCACTGCACCTTTATGTATCAAAAGCTGCTGTTTCAGTTTTTTTAAGTTAAGATTCTTTTTAATAGAGAACTCATTAAAGCGTGGCAAGATATACCTTTATGTAAATAGCAGGCTTCATCATATAATGGTATAATGGGAACTGCAGTACCACAAATGCAAAAAACAAAAAACAATGAAGTTATCAGAAACATTTACAGCACAAAATAAAGAAACAGAACAGCAGACTGCCAATACTTTTCTTGAGGATGTAACAGCTGGTCTGCGGCAGCATCCCAAACAGCTGCAGTCGAAATATTTTTACGATCAGCGCGGGGACAAGCTTTTTCAGGAAATCATGAGCCTTCCAGACTATTATCTGACCCGATGTGAAATGGATATTTTTAAGAGTAAAACTGCTGAGATAGCCTTAGGCATCAGCGCAGATAATACTCCCTTTGATTTAATTGAACTTGGGGCAGGAGATGCCTCTAAATCCATACATCTGCTGCAATACCTGAAAAATCTGGACACTGATTTCAGATATATGCCTATTGATATATCTGGCAATATCCTTTCGGTTTTAGATGAAAGACTGAAAAAAGAAATACCAGGGCTTGATATAGTTAGTCTTGAAGGAGAATATTTTCAGATGCTTTATAAGGCATCTCAGCTTTCTTCCCGTAGAAAAGTGATCTTGTTTCTGGGAAGTAATATAGGGAATATGGAACTGGAAGAAGCATATCGATTCTGTTTTGAACTCCGCAAGAATCTTAATAAAGGAGACATTGTCATGATTGGTTTTGACCTCAAGAAAGAACCCAATACTATATTAAATGCTTACAATGACGCAGAGGGAGTGACTGCCTCGTTTAACCTGAATCTGCTGGAGCGTATCAACAAAGAGCTCGGTGCTGATTTTGTGTTAGATCAGTTTGAACATTATGAAACTTATGACCCTGTTACGGGTGCCTGCAGAAGTTATCTGATCAGTCTTGCGGATCAGAACGTTTCTCTTGACGGCGATGTATTTCATTTTGCTGAAAACGAACCTGTTTATATGGAAGTGTCTCAGAAATTTTCCATAGAAGATACCCAAAAAATGGCATTACAGTCTGGATTTAAGACGGTTTACAGCATTATGGACAGCAGGGAATGGTTTGTGGATGTTTTTTGGACAGCCGTTTAAATAAGAATAATTATGGAACAGACAATAACACATTTTGATACCCGCCTTTTACTGGCAAAGTATAAAAAAATACGCATGCAGTCAGAGTTGCTCTGCAGTCCGCTTGAAACAGAAGATTATGTAGTGCAGCCCATCGCAGATGTGAGTCCTCCTAAATGGCATTTAGGGCATACAACCTGGTTTTTTGAAACCTTTATTCTTATTCCTCATTTTTCAGGTTATAAGGAATTTAATACGCAGTATAATTTTGTTTTTAACAGTTATTATGAAACAGTAGGCGCAAGAGTTTTGCGTACGGACCGCGGCAACTTGAGCCGTCCGTCGGTTGCTGACATTTATGCTTACAGGACTTATGTAGACCAGCAGATTGAGGTTTTTCTGGAGCATTCAATGCTTTCAGATGAAGTATCTGCTGTACTGGAATTAGGTTTAAACCACGAACAGCAGCATCAGGAGCTTCTCCTGACAGACATTAAATACATACTGGGTCATAATCCTCTTTTTCCACCTTATCGTGAAACGGACAGAGTAGAGGAAGATTTAAAACCTTCCATAGATGCTGGGTTTATTTCAATGGCTGAGGGTATTTATGAAATAGGATTTAAGGGCACTGGTTTCAGCTTTGATAATGAGTGGGGACTGCATAAAAAATATTTAGAGGCTTTCGAGATCGCAGCTTCCCTTGTAACCAATGTAGAATACCTTCAGTTCATACACGAAGGGGGCTATGAGAATTTTGTGTGGTGGCATTCGGAAGGATGGGATTGGGTAAAACAGCAACAAGCAAAAGCACCTTTATACTGGCATTTTATCGATGGAAAGTGGATGTATTATACACTTAGCGGATTACAGGTTGTTAATCCGCATGAAGCGTTATGTCATGTTAATTTTTATGAAGCTTCAGCCTTTGCCGCTTGGAAAGGCATGCGCCTTCCTACAGAAGAAGAGTGGGAGGCAGCCTGCGGTGATTTTAATTGGGGAGAAAGATGGGAATGGACAGCAAGTGCTTATCTTCCTTATCCCAGATATACTAAACAGTCTGGAGCCATTGGTGAATATAACGGAAAGTTTATGGTAAACCAGATGGTACTGCGGGGAGGCTCAATTGCTACTCCGCAAGGGCATACCCGTGCATCCTATCGTAATTTTTTCCATCCAAGACACCAGTGGCAGTTTTCAGGAATCCGGCTTGTAAGATGAGACAAATTGATTCCTGTCCATAGTATTTCACGAACGATAACCAGAATTTTTAAAATAATTAAGTGTTTATTTTTTTTAACTGAAAAGAAATAATTAGGAAAATTTTGAGAATAAACACTTGAGAATGGCTGTTTAATAATAGGTTGACTCCAGGTATGGGTCGTAGATATCTGCATCCCACTGGTTATCATCAAATTCATCCAAAAGATCATCTTCAGATTCAGGATCAATTATACTTTCGTTTTCGGATTGGTTATGAGCTGCATGCAGAAATTCGCAGTCAAAGTCAGGTTCATCCTCAAATTTACGGTATAAATCTGTTAGAAGATCTAAATTTTGTATTTCACGTTGAGTTGCCGCGTCTGAAAAATTGCTGTTAGACTGTCTGCTTGATGGAGATAATGATGTAATGACTGGAAGCACTGCTGCTGTGGTTTTCATAATGTAATTTATTTGTGGTTCTATAATTGTCTGAGGCAAAAATAACCGATTGGGGAAGCTTTTAAATTACAGAATTCTGCCTTGGAGTTACATAATTTTGAATTATTAAATAGCTTGTAACTGTGTGACTTACTTTAAATGAAATTTACTTATTACAGCCGACTGTGCAGAACTTTAATGCAGGCTTCCGTTTTTTTAGAGGTCTTTTATTTTGTACAGCGGTATATTTTGGTTAAATTGTATATCCAAAAAAAACTTTTATGAAACAATTATCCCTATTATTAATTCTTACCTGCATTTTTATCTCATGCGAAAACAGAAAAGAGCAGGAACTGCTCAAGAGAGAAAAGGCTTTAACTTTAAAGGAAGAAGAATTTGAAAAAAAAGAAGCTGACTATAAAGTATTATTAGCCATGCGAGACAGCATCTCTGCCCTAAAAGATACTGTCAATAATGATACTGAATTAATAACGGAATGGCCTGAGAAACTTAAAGGATTTTGGAACAGTAAGATGCTGTGCAGAGAATCAAACTGCGGCCAGTATGTTATAGGAGACCAGCGTAATGAAACTTGGGAATTTGTATCTGATTCGACAGGAATTTTTACAAATGTTTTAAATAATAAAAAACTGGTAAGGGTATTTAAGGCAAAATACCTTAAAGACAGGATACTGCTTGAATTCAGCAGTGACAGTGTTTCTAAAAACAGAGTAAAAATGAATGTGGTTCTTGATGATATTAAAGAAAATATTATTAAAGGCACACAGACTATCACCAGACAAGAGAACTGTTCTGCCAGATTTTCGGTTGAACTTACACTTCCTCAAAAAAAATAATTTATGTTATTAAGTATACAGCATGTCAGTCTTCCTATTGAAGATCCGGTATTAAAATTCCTTATCGAGCTTATTATAATTTTATGTATTCCTCTTTTACTCAATAAAATAAAAGTGCCGCACCTGCTGGGTCTTATTATAGCCGGTGCCGTTATTGGTCCAAATGGATTTAATGTTCTTGCCAGAGACAGCAGTGTAGTGGTGACAGGTACTACTGGACTGCTCTATATAATGTTTCTTGCCGGACTTGAGATAGATATGGGCGATTTTAAAAAAAATAAATGGAAAAGTATCACTTTTTCGCTCTATACCTTTATTGTGCCATTTGCACTGGGGCTTGTGGGTGGTTATTACATACTCCATTTTTCGCTTTTAAGCTCGGTACTATTTGCCAGCCTTTTTTCTTCCCATACTCTTATTGTATATCCAATGGTGAGCAAATTAGGGATAGCAAAAAAGCTTGCGGTAAATGTAACGGTAGGCGGCACGATGATTACAGATGTACTTTCGCTTGTAGTACTGGCTGTTGTGGTGGGCATGTCACAGGGAGAAGTTGGAACTTCCTTCTGGGTTAAGCTGTCTGTTTCCATGCTGGTATTTGCTTTAATAGTTCTGCTTTTTTTTCCTGTTCTGGCGCGCTGGTTTTTTAAGAATGTCGAAGACAAGATTTCCCAGTATATTTTTGTTATTGTGATGATTTATCTAGCTGCTTTATTGGCAGAGCTCGCTGGAATAGAAGCCATTATTGGAGCATTTTTTGCCGGTCTTGCGCTAAACAGGCTGATACCGCACAGTTCATCACTTATGAATAGAGTAGAATTTGTAGGGAATGCTATTTTTATTCCATTTTTCCTGATTAGTGTTGGTATGTTGATTGATTTTAATGCTTTTATCCAGAGCTGGGAAACACTGGGAGTAGCTGCAGTTATGCTTACAGCTTCAATTGGAGGGAAATACGCGGCAGCTTTTTTAACGAAAAAGACTTTTAGATTTACAAATGATGAAGGCAGTCTTATTTTCGGTATGAGTGCGGCTTCTGCGGCAGCAACGCTTGCTTCTGTAATGGTGGGATATAATATTATCTTATCCGAAAATGAAGCAGGTGAGCCTGTCAGACTTTTAAATGAACATGTGCTTAATGGCAGTATTCTGCTTATACTTATTTCCTGTACTATTTCGTCATTTGTGTCAATGGCAAGCGCTCAAAGGATTGCCGATGCAGATAAAGAAGAAACCGCGGCAGGTGCAGGTGATGAAGAAGAAAAAATTCTGCTGGCTGTAAATCATGAACATACAGTTGAGAAAATGGTTAATCTGGGGCTTCTCATAAAAGGCAGAAACAATAAAGACAAACTTTTTGCACTTAATGTTATTAACGAAGACAAAAGTGAATCATCTTCAAAAAATGCAGAAAAACTGCTGGGTACGGCTGTAAATATAGCGGCCTCCGCCGATGTTAAATTAAACCCGATAACCCGTCATGATAATGATGTGATTGCAGGGATTAATAATGTGGTAAAAGAACAGAATATTACTGATTTGATTATTGGACTGGAAGAAGAAAAAGGATTTTCCTCCTCCTTTATTTATAATCTTTATAACGGCTACCTGCAGAACAAGAATATAAATCTGATTATTTATCATGCGGTTCAGCCGGTGTCAACTATTAAAAAATATGCTGTGCTTATTCCTGCCGATGCTGAACTGGAACCGGGATTTTTTCATTGTTTATTAAGAATTTGGAACATTGGAAAAAATACGGGGGCTAAAATGAGTTTTTATGCAAACCAGAAAACCATTGGCGTATTGAAGAGTATTATAGTAAAGGCAAATATTGAAGCTGTTTTTAATCCTGTAACCTCATGGCAGGAAGCTGAAAATACTGCGGGCAGTCTGGAAGAAGACGAAGGTCTTATCATTTTAATGGCTGACAGGGGTATGCATTCTTATTTCCCTCAGATGAAAGAAGTGCCAGAAATTTTAAATAAAAAACTGAGCAGTAATAACTATATATTAATTTATCCTTTCACAAAAATTGATAATACGGTTATAGAAAAAAGAGCTGTAAGCAATCTTGATGATTTTGCTGATATCGGAAAAATTATCGGCCGAATTTTTAAGTAGAACTTGGTGTACTTCTTAGAGATTTAATGATAAAAAGTTGCTGTCTTTTTATTAAGACAGCAACTCTATTTATTTTGTGATTTGTCAGTTACCGGCAGTAAAAACTAATTGCATAAAACTTTATGATTTACTTTCATCAGACCCTTTATGGTAATAACACTTCGGTCGGTATCAGAATTTAAAAATATAAGCCCCTGATCATTGAGATACAGTAAAGCATCTAATACTGAAGACTGATGCATTTTTTCAACGTATAAACAATCTGTAAAAGACATAGAGGTGTTAACGATCTGGTTAACCAGCCTGGTAAGCTCTTCCAAAGAACAGCTTGTTCCATATCGTTCTGCAAGTATTTGCAGTACTTTTAATACAACAGGTGATGTTTCCATGATAATACGGTTTTTATTCATATACGAGAATAAATACATTTTAGTTTTTGCCGCGGGTTTCTTCTTTGTTATAAACTTTGTAAAATTTTTATTGAGTTTTTATCTCATAAAGGGGAGGTTGGCTGGAGTGGAGGTTGATTTGAACAGCATCACCACAGCAGTAAGAGGTTGAATAAAAACAACCTCTTACTAACTAAAATACTCTTTTACCACTGTATCAAACCAGTTTCTGGATTTGTTTCTTCACTGAAAAATCCGCCGGTTGGTCCAGCATTATCAATTATGACATATTTAATAATTCTATTCGCTGCTACTTCGACTTCACCACCATTAAAGAACGTAAAATCGGTTTTTGTAAGCCCCGGACAAACAGCATTTACCTTAAAATTGGTATTCCGCAATTCATATGCTAACTGTATGGTATACATATTCAATGCCGCTTTGGATACAGCATATACTCCGTATTTGGCATAGCTGTAAGCAGGCCATTGCGGATTACTTTGTAATGCAAGAGAACCAACACTAGTACTAACATTCACTATTCGGGGTTCCGAAGATTTTTTCAGCAGATCAATAAAGATTTGCGTTACATTGGCTGTACCAATTAAGTTGGTATTGACAGCATCCAGGTATTGGACGCTTGAAGCTTCCAGTACAGTATAAGGAGGACTCCCGCCGTTAATACCTGCATTATTGATCAGAACATCTAAAACTGATACCTCTTCAACAATTTTCTTACGTGCTGTCTGTATTGAGCAAAGGTCAGTAACATCCAATTCTATACTCTCGACATTTGAAAATCCTTCTGCCTTGAGTTTCTCGAGAGCCGTCAGACCGTTACCTGGATTGCGGCTTGCAATAAATACAAAAAATCCCTTTTGTAAAAGCTGCCTGGCAGTTTCAAAACCAATTCCTTTGTTTGCTCCTGTAATTAATACTGTTTTCATATTTTGTAATTTTAAAATTTCAATACAAAATTCAAGTATTAAACAGCGGTGTCATTTACCATTTGGTAAAAAGCCCATCAGCGTATGTTTTTCCGGATTCTGCTTAGAGATTGTTGTGTTACTCCCAAATAGGTAGCTATATAGGATAATGGAACACGATTGATCAGTGAAGGATAATTTTCCATAAACTCCAAGTATCTTGTGGTTGCATCCTGAGAAATAACCGGGCCTTTTCTTGATTTCTGGTGCATGCACAACTGCACCATTTTATTTTTAATAGTGTCCCATTCCATAATAATATGGGAGAGTTCTTCCCAGTCTTTCTTAGAAAATATAATAAGGCTGCAATCTGTAACGGCCTGCAGATATTCGGAAGATGAAGCCTGAGCCTCAAAGTTAACATAATCACATACCAGGCTGTTTTCGCTGATGAAACAACGGGTGATTTCTTCGCCTTTATTATTATAATAACAGCCGCGGATAACCCCTTGAGTGATAAACCCAACCTGTTTAGGAATTTTTCCAGCCTCAGAAAAATAATCGTCTTTTTTTAAGTTGAAGATTTGTCCCTTACTGATAACAAGGTCAATCTGCTGTGTATTGAGACTGCCAAACTGCAGGATATATTGAATCATTTTTTCCATTTGTGCAATTTAAAAAGAATATGTTTTCTCTGATTTACCATTTGGTAAAAAATCAACTGTGATACTACTTTTTAATAGCGGAATAATTTTGTATTATTAAAATATCTGATGATTATTTACCGTCTGAAAATCAATTATAAAGCATTGTTTTTTTCTGACAGACAAGCATAAGATCTTTCTTCTTTCTGTTTTAGATTGTGTAAGTGTAATTATTGCACATGTATTTTGACAGTCCATTTTATTTATTTCGTTTTCGTTGGACGGACTTCTATTTTGCTGGGCAGCACATTAGGGTTCATTCTTAAGAGATCCACGACCATCTGTCCTATATCAGAGGGTTGGATTTTCCATTTATCCTCTTCACTTGGAATATGGCTGTTGAAGTTGGAAGTAACCGACCCGGGCATAATAGTAGTGCACTTTACATCATAATTACGCAGATCCAGCATGGCAGCCTGGGTAAAGCCCACCAGACCAAATTTTGAAGCATTGTAACCAGCACCTTTAGCAAAGAAATTTGCTCCGGCCAGAGAGGCAATTGAAATGTAATAGCCTTTGTTTTCTTTGAGCTGTTCCACTGCTGCTTTCAGGGTATGGAAAGCCCCAGTGAGATTCGTGTCAATCATCGTATTCCAGTCCTCAAGTGACATTTCGTCTATAGGTGCAAATTTTCCGATTCCTGCATTGGCAATGACAATATCCAGTTTACCGAATTCAGATACGATATGTTCAACAGCTTTGCGTTCATCATTGAAATTTCTGATATCAGACTGCAGGATCAGTACATTTTGTTTCCCTAATGCCTGCTGCGCCTTTTCAAGTGCATCGGTATCCCTTCCTGAAATAGCTACTTTTACTCCGTTTTTTACTAAAGCTTCTGCAATACCAAAACCGATGCCTTTTGCCCCTCCGGTTATATACGCTGTTTTGTTCTCTATGTTCTGCATAGTTATTTTTTACTTTTATTGTTTTTACTTTCTTATCTAAGTCTGATGTTTTGTATATATTTTGTTTAAAAACAAGATAGGTTATAAAAATACGATAAATTAAAATATTCTCACTTTTCTATTTTATTGTAACACTTGCTGGGACTAGATGTTTCTTTAAATAAAAGAGTATTTAATTCTGTCAGCTAAAGCTGACCGACTAAGTTAAAATTAAGTAATAAGGTTTCATAAATGCAGCGATTTAACTCAAATGTAAATAGAATAATATAAATTTGAATTTATAATCGTGTAAGCTGCTCTTTGATCATATGATTATATTTGTAAACCTATTGCAGTTTGACTGCTCTTAAAAAAAGAAATATGTCCTATAGAAATATACTTTTGATTGACGATGACCAAGACGATACACAGTTTTTTGTGGAAGCGGTACAGGCGGTAAATAAAGAGGCTGTATGCCTTACTTCAGAAAATCCGGTCAAAGCACTCAAAGAACTAGAAACAACCGAACAGCTGCCAGATATTATTTTTTTAGATTATAACATGCCGGCAGTAAACGGGCTGGAGTTTCTCAAACGCATGGGGCAGATCGAACGTCTCAAAAATATTGAGGTTATTGTTCTTTCCACGCCTCCAGAAGAAGTCATGGTGCCCTGGCTGGACCGTAACAATATCAGGGTTAAATACATCTCAAAACCAGTCCACATGGAAGAGCTTCAGGAAATACTAAAGGAGCTGTTTAACTAGAACGGCATGATCTAAGATTTCTTAATGGCAGGTGTAAATGAGCAGCAGGTTCGGATAATTTTGGCTTAACGGCTATCCGTTAATTTTTTCCTTATGGTGCTGCGCGAGCCATTTTTCCATTTTATGGAGCAGCTCTATTTCATTGAAATTTCCCGATGGATCCGACAGGCCGTTTATGGTTCTTTCATAATTGAAACGGTTGGACTCAAAATGACAGGTAAATTTAGGGTATTCATGATGTGACACCATCCATTGGTTCTGGTCTGTTCTTTTAATTTTAAACTTTTTCATTCTGGTACTGCTGCTAAAGGCGTATATTGGGTTAGATGGGGAGCAAAGTTAGCACTGTGATTTATAGATGGCAATACCTGATTTCATGGATATTTTATTTTCCCATGACCGCCACTAAAATCAAAAAAATATACCTTATCATATTCAGATGAACATATCTATCAAAATCAAAGTAATACTACCTGTGTTTTTAGTTCTGGCAGGCTTCAATAATTCACAAAGAGAAAAAGAATTGGAACTTAAGGAAAAAGAATTATTGTTAAAAGAAAAAGAACTTTCTATAAAAGAAAATCAAAACAACAGACCTAAAATAACTACAAATGATGCCGTCAGGCTCGCAGAAAAACAATTCAAAAAGTATTTGCCAAAAATTTTAGAATCCCATGATGCAGTACTTGATGGTAAGGAATTCTATACTGGAGATTTTACAGGAGACGGCATTGAAGACGTCGCAATCTATTTTTCTCTTGTTCCAAGAGATGGAGGCAATGCAATTGTCGGGCAGGGCTTAACCCTATATCAGAATAGCGGCTATGATGTTAAAGTTATTGCAGGATGAGCTTGCGGTATGTCTCTATATGATTACTGATTTTAATCGCACCAAAAGCAATTCGTAATGAGCTGCTTTAGTCTGTAATTTTACACGTAAAATTACATTAGTGTAAAATTGATGCCGGTAAGATAATTTCAAAAACAGCACCTGTAGTTTCAGGTTTAACATACATCATTTTCCCGTTATGGCGTTCAACTATTTTTTTGCAGAGCGCCAGTCCTAACCCGGTTCCTTCATACTCATCTTTCGAATGCAGCCTCTCAAAGACATTGAAGATTCTCTGGGAATTTTCGATGGAAATCCCTATACCGTTGTCCGTTATTGTAATTAGAAGTTTTTCAGAGTCAAAACTACAGTCAATTTTGATATGAGAATCAAAATTATCACGAGAAAACTTCAGGGAGTTGGCAATAAGGTTATAAAACAGCTGATGGAATAAAATTTTTGACCCGTTTAAAAGAGGCATTTTTTTGTGCTCAATGACTGCATGTTTTTCGAGAATTTTTATTTCAAGATCTTCCTTTATATTTTCAATAATATGGTTCAGGTCGACAACTTCGTTCAAATCCGGACTTCCGGCAGAGGAATAGTTTAATATAGAGTCAATCATTTCTGTGAGACGTGCAGCGCTTTTATTGATTTTATGGGCATACTGGCTCATTCTCGGTTTTTTATCATTATCTAAATCTTCTTTAAGAATATTGGAGAACAATAGCAATTTGCGAACCGGCTCTTTTAAGTCATGGCTGATCACGTGCCCAAACTGTTTCAGGTCATCATTAGAGCGTCTGAGTTCAAGTGTGCGCTGTTCCACCAGCTGCATAAGCTCCTGGGCATTTTCTTTCTGTACAGTAATGTCCTGAGCTATTCCTACGATAGTATTCTCCTTATCATCACTCTCTGATAGTGAACCGGAAAATCGTATCCATTGCAGTTTTTTATTGTTTATCACCCTCAGCTCACAGTTTAAGTCTGCTGTTTCTGAGAGTGTTTCGAGCGCATTGTGCCATAACGCTATATCTTCCGGATGGATAAAAGACACCAAAGTATTGAGTGTAAACTCACGCTTTTCCAGTCCAAAAAAGTTTGTAAAACGTTTTGATCCTCTCATAAGACCTTTTTTGATATCTATCTCGAATATTCCAAGCTGCGAGGATTCAACAGCCAGTCTTAATTTCTTTTCAATTTCTATAGTCTGCTGCCGGGCAACATTAAGTTCTGTTACTTCAGCAGCCGTATTCATTACGCCGTAGACTTCTCCTTCCGCGCCGAAAATGGGCGTAAAGTTGTAATTGAAATAGTGCGGTTTCAATTTGCCATTTACAACAATGTCAACTCGTGCATTTTTAGCTTCATATGATTTTCCTGTATGCAGCACCTCGCGGAGCTGATCAAATATCTGCTGGTTTTCAAGTTCAGGAAGAATTTCTGTATAGTTTGTCCCTATCACATCAGGTCCTTTTCCATAGGTTTTAATCATGGACTGGTTTGCCAGTACAATTTTCATTTTATCTCCTGTGTATACTCCGATTGGAAAAGGCGCTGTATCTATAACATCACGTAAAACCTTTTCTCTTATTGATTCTGGAAGATCCATCATGCTGGCAAAAAATAATAATTAAATTTTAATGTGAAAGTTCTCAAAGGCAGGCTGCCGTACATCTGTGTGAGATACCAGAGACATCGCTTTGCTGATCAGTCTGGAAAGATGATTGTATTCCGAAGGTTTTGTAATGAAATAATTGGCGCCAAGCGAATACATTTTCTGAATGTCGTCGGGACTGTTACTGGTACTGAAAATAACAATTACATGGTTTTTTAACTCCGTTGAAGTTCTGATTTTTTCTAGACATTCGGGTCCTGATACTACAGGCATGTTAAGGTCTAAGAAAATCATGTCTGCTTTTGGATGCGGCGGGCCCTCAAGCAGTGTTAGCAATGCCCCCCCGTTATTTGAAACAGACAGCTTGACATCCGGAAAGTTAGTTTTAAAAACATCGGAAAAAAAATCACAGTCATCTAAATCGTCATCTGCCAGCAGAATATGTTTAAATAATTTTTGAGTCATAATAATTTCATTATCATAGTTCTTCATTAGCATAAGCACAAATATGCATTTTAATAGCCCATAACGATGGGTAAATATATCCAGAATTTTTAATACGACCTATACTATTAATATATTAAGCCCGCTTAAAAAGCCCGCAAATATTTTTAAAATCATGTTCTGAATCTGTAAAATTCCTGCCTCATGAAAAATAAGTGCCTGATTAGGTAAGATAGATAAGAAGAATTATATGCTGGAAATGTAAATGACTTCATATATGTGTATAAATTTATTGCAAAAATCAAAAATAGGTTAGTCTGCTTATTTTTTACTTACATAATTCTGTGCTGTTTTTATATAATTTAAAAGTTTTAGATTGAATTTGTCAGTTATTTCTACTTATTACAAATTGTTAATAGTAAATGAATTATGTATAACAGGTTGCATTATAAATATTTAAATTATGTAATATAACTTATTCAATCTATAAACTGAGCATTTTTGTATTTGGTTAACTTTGCTTATAATGTTTTATTAATTGAATTGATATTGCTGTAAAGCGGATTGAAAATATAAATAGTGTAAAGTTTTTTTTATTTTTATATCCTTTAGAGTATTTTTATATCCTTTAAGAGATTTAATATTTAAAAATTACCTTATTATAACAAAATAATCATTATCAATTTCTTGAAAATATAAGCATTTATTAAAAAAGAAATTATTCTTGATTACTTATTAATTTTAGAAATAATTTTCTCTTTCTCTTGTTTTCAAGAGAATGTATACCTAAATTTACTTACATCATTGCGGCTCAAAAATAGTGCTGTAATACTATATTAATATAAATGAATAGAAAGATAATTTTACTGGTGGATGATGATTGTGATGATGCTGAATTTTTTAAGTGGGCAATGGTTGGAACAGAAGAAAGTTTCGCCGTTAAATTTGTGGACAGTGGTGATGCTGCGCTGGATTTACTGTCCCAATTAGATTCACTGCCTGATTTGATATTATTGGATGCCGGGATGCCGAAAATGAACGGCTGGGAGTTGCTTAAGCTTATTAAGCAGGATCTGCGTTTTGGAGAAATACCAGTTGTAATGATGGCAACTTCATCAAGAATGAAAGGTATTGACGACGCTCATTCTTTAGGTGCGGAAGCATACATTGTAAAACCTTCAGACTTTGATGAATTAAAGCAGATCATGCAGCAGCTTTGCATTGGTGTGCAGACAGATTTAAAAAGCACGCTGGCAGACATGCGCTCCAATTTACCAGAAAATATTTATACATTTAATTGATACAATAAGCAATTATTTTAAATATAAAATATCGACAATTTTATAATTGTTGCAGTAACGTTACAGATGTAGTTTCCAGCTCTAAAAGCATGAAGTGTGCTTTCTAAATTCAGTTATTAATGAAGTTTAAAGATATAGTTAACCGTGATTTGGTTACGTTGACCAATTGCGACCAAGAACCTATACATATTCCGGGACAAATCCAGCCGCATGGCTTTTTAATTGGGCTTACTAATGATTGGATAATAGACTATTGCACCAGTAATATTTCATCTTTCATTCCTCTAAGCCATACTCAGGCATTAGGAAATAAATTTGCAGCTGTTTTTGGTACACAAGCGCAGGAACGTATTTTTAGTTATATAAATTCAGATACGGTGCAGGATGTGTTTCCTTTGGAAATAGAACTTCTTAACGAAAAGTTTCAGGTCAATATTCACAAAAGTGATGATATTTATGTTTTAGAAGCAGAACCTCAGTTCGACAAACAGATCCTGGCAGACGTTTATACACAGACTATCCAGTTTGTGACACAGATGAACAACACAAAATCGCTGAAAGATCTCTGTGCCCTGGTAGCAGAAGGTACAAGGGAAATAACTGGGTATGACCGTGTAATGATTTATCGTTTCGATGAGCAGTATAACGGTGAAGTTTATGCAGAAAGCTGCAATAAAGATCTTGAACCATTTTTAGGATTGCATTATCCGCATACTGATATTCCGGTACAGGCCAGGGAACTTTACATAAAGAACCAGCTCAGGTTGATTGTAGATATTAATTATCAGCCAGTTCCTATTTTTACAATCGATGACAGCAAGGACAAAAACCTTGATTTAAGCCTTGCGATTTTAAGAAGCACATCGCCCATTCATGTTGAATATCTTAAAAATATGGGTGTCGGTGCAACGCTGACTATTTCACTTATACACCATGATCGTTTGTGGGGTCTTATTGCATGCCATCATTATTCGGAAAAGAATATTTCTCCTGCAGTGCGCCTTGCTGCAAAACTTCAGGGGCAGTTCATTACCTCGCAGATTGATATCCGGGAATCAAACGATGAAAATATTAATTCAAAGAAATCCATTGAAGCATTAGAGCGTTTAACAAATCTTGATCTGCCGCTGTCTGAAGATTCCTTGAACGTTATAATCAAAATGCCCGAGCTGCTTGCCTTATGCAATTCAGGAGGAGTTTCGATAATGTTTCGAAATAAAATATACAGAAATGGTCTGACTCCAGAAGATGAACAGATAGAAGCTTTAGTGGAGCGAATAGAGAAGAAGAGAGCCGCCGAATTTTATGCGACCAGAAAAATCAGCGATGATTTTCCTGAACTGGAAAGATCTTCCAATTTTGCCGGAGTAATTTATCATCCTCTTGGAAATTCCAATCACATCATCTGGTACAGGCCTGAAACTATCTCAGAAATTCACTGGGCAGGTGATCCGGAAAAAAGCATTGTTAAGGATGAAAAAGGGCTGCATCCAAGAAACTCATTTAATATCTGGAAAGAGACTGTTAAAGGACAGAGTACTATCTGGAGACAGTATGAAATAAATGCAGCGGCTAAATATGCCCATTCTCTTCATAATAATCTGATGATGATTCTGCTGAGTGAGGAAGAAGAAAGATATAGACTTCAAAGTGAAATCTTGAGAGAGACTAATTCTGAACTGGAAAATATAAACTGGATCAGTACACATGATCTTCAGGAACCTCTTAGGAAAATACAAATGATTACCTCTAAGCTGCTTTCTGAAAAAAAAGGCGACCGCGAAGATCCTGAATTTGATTCACTGGAACGTGTATCAAAATCTGCTGCAAGGATGCGAGGACTACTGCAGGATATTTTGAAATACACCCGTATTAAAAACACCAGAGAGGCAGCTGAAAAAATTGACCTTAATCTCATTTTTGAAGATACATTAGATGAAATCAGCGAAGCGATAACTGAAAATAATGCGGTTATTGAGTGTGAGAAACTTCCGGAAGTTAATGCAATTGGGTTTCTCATGAAGCAGTTGTTTTTAAATATTATTCAAAACTCCTTAAAATATGCTTCGCCTGACCGATCACCTGTAATTAAAATTACGGCTTCGCAGGAGCCGGTACTTATAAAAGAATCGTTTAATGTATATTGTTCCTGGGTTAAATTCTCGGATAATGGTATCGGTTTTGATCAAAAGTACGCAGATTCAATATTTAAAGTTTTTACAAGACTTCATACCCAGCAGCAATATAGCGGTTCTGGAATTGGACTGGCGCTGTGCAAAAAAATTATGCAGACATTAGGAGGAACAATTACAGCAGAGGGAAAAGTGGATCAAGGTACCTCAATTACCATTTATTTTCCCTGTGATTCGCAGGATACCCTTATCTAAAATTTAATATTTAAGAAAAAGCAGTCTGATTCCGGCTGGAAGAAAAATCAGATCGTAATATTGAAATTTTCAAACGACGGCTGTTTGGTATGCGTCTCGGCCGCTAAAGACATGGCTTTGCTGATCAGCTTAACCAAATGCTGGTATTCAACCGGTTTGGTAATAAAATAGTTGGCTCCCATAGCATACATCTTTTCGATGTCAGAAGGGCTGTTGCTGGTGCTGAATATAATTACGATGTGATTCTTTAGCGTTAGTGATGTTCTGATTTTGTCCAGGCATTCTGCTCCAGATAATATCGGCATGTTCAAATCTAAAAATATCAAATCGGCTTCCGGATTTGGAGGACCTTCAAGAAGATTGATTAAAGCGGCGCCGTCATTTGAAATGGAGAGTTTAACCTCTGGAAAATTCTCGTTGAAAACTTCAGAAAAAAAATCACAGTCATCCGGATCATCATCCGCTAATAAAATATGTTTATATGTTTTTTGGGTCATAATTCCTAGCTGCATTACGGCATTTTATCAAAGGTAAGATTTTTATGAATTTTGACAAATATCGTAAAATTGTGCAGCTTTTCTTCTAAAATTTGTGGACAGCCGTTCTACAATAGTAACAGGTTTCAAAAATACTGTTCTTTGCGGATGTATAAAAAGCCATATAGGCAGTCCAGATAGGTTTTGGGCAGTATACAAAATACTAGAGCCACTAAATATCTTCACCCTGCTTTTTATTCTCTATATAAAAAAAATGTTATATATAACGATGTTAGATTTACATAATTTCCATTTCTAATATGGAAATTATGTAAAAAAAGTTTTTAAAAAATATCTCTTTCAATTAACAAGGCCGCCTTTCTTTAAAGAGCGCCTAAAATCTACTCACCGGATTATTAAAAAGTATCAAATTCAGCTTGATTTTTATTGAAAAATAGTTTCATAATTATAGATATATTCTTAACTTAAATATAGTATTTGATCGTTAAAAAGCAAAAAACATCGATGTAATGCCTTGTGAAATGGTATTCACTTTAATTTTTTTTTTGAGAATGGCCACTCAATTAACTGTTTTTTGCCAGACACTTTTCAAATACAATCTTTAATTTTAAATAGCAGCGATAGCAAAAAAACTACTTTCATTTACGTATAAAAAAAGTTGTATTTTCAGAACATTTAGAATGTTCATGATTTTCTATTGATGTTATTTAAATTTTAGAGAAAGTGTGCGCCGGCGCGTAATCCTTTAATAATTTTTAAATCAACACCTATGAAAAAACATTTCACCTCACCAAAATATTTTTTTATGCTATGGATTTTGCTGCTAGCTTCAAATCCTGTTCAATGTAATGTTTCGCCTGTAAGCATCGGATTTTTTAATTTTAAAAAAAGTCCTTCTTCAAAGACATTTGCCCCGCCGGAAGAAGAGAAGCACCGCGTTTGGCTTAATTTAACTAATGATCAGGGGCTTTTCAAACAAATTTTGATTGGTTATATACCCGGAGCGACAAATGGATGGGATCATAATTATGATGCTCTGACCATGGATGCTAATAAATATGCTGATTTTTACAGCATTAATGAAGATAGAAAGCTGGTTATTCAGGGACGGGCAGTTCCATTTAACCCTGCAGATACTATACCTTTGGGCTATAGATCCACTATCATGGGTAATCTTAAGATATCTATTGATCATGCAGATGGTAATTTAACGGATGCGGATATTTATCTGCAGGATAATCAGACTGGTATTACGCATAATTTGAAATCCGGTCCTTATACATTTTCAACCCTTACTGGGACCTTTAATGATCGCTTTGTAATTAAATACGCCGGTAAAAACCTGGGAGTAAATGAATCTAAAACAATTGCCGATACCTTTACAGTTGTTTCTAAAGGTAAGATTATTATTTTGAGATCAACTGATAAAACGCTTCGAGAAGTCAATGTTTTTGATATAACCGGAAAATTGCTCTATAGTAATCAGAAAATTGGAGACCGCCAATTAGAGATTCACAGTATTTGCTCCAGCACTCAAGTCTTAGTAGTTAAAACTACATTGGAGAATGGAGACATAATAGCCAGAAAAGTGCTCTTCTGATCTTTATAATGTAAAAATAACCCGCAGCTATCGTTTGAGATACTGCGGGCTTTTTTATAAGATATGATTTGAAAAACTAGACGACGGTGTCATTTTTGTAGTAATTATCCTTATTTTTTAAATCTTAAATTAACTGGTCTGCCTTGTAGTAGACTATGATTTACATAGACAATGCTGGATTTTTTTCCTAAAACAATGCAGCATAAATAAACACAGTATTCATCTGCGTAAACCTTCAGAATATTCTCAGATAGAAAATCATTTTTAAAATCCGCCTAAGCTTTTGCAGAAGAATTAGGTAGAGCTCCAGCATGGATTAATGATGAAATTAACTATTCAGAAATAAAAACCTGCTAGTTTTTCGATAATTTCTTCTGGACCAGCACCTGTCAGATTTGTAAAAAGAATGATGGCAAGTTTATCTTCAGGGTAAATAATAAAAGCGGCACGGCCGCCGCCAATAGAGGCGACTGCAAAATGGTTTTGCCTTGTAATTACCGGCCATCCTAAAGCATAAGCATTTAAAAGTCCGCCAAAGCCGTCATAAGAACCATTTTTCAATTTTACCGGTTCCCAAATGGCAGCTATATCTTTATTATTGTTAAGAAGTTTACCCGTTTGAAGTCCGATTATCCATTTTGCCATTTCTTCAGCTGTTGTAAATGCACCTGCATCGGTTATCATTTTTGATGGAAATTCTTCATACGTCTCCTTTAATTTTACTCCCTTGATATATTCACCTGTTGTTTTGTCCTGACTATAATAGCTGTAAGTCGGACATTTATTTTTAATTACATCATAAGAGTTTCCGTAGAATATTTGTTTGATTCCTAAGATATCAAACTGATTTTTTCGGACAAACTTTTCAAATGATTCACCACTGCATTTTTCAATAATCCGCTGTAATATATAATAGTTAGTCGCATTATAATTAAACTGCTCTCCAGCCTCTGATACCAATGGTAATTTTTTGACTTTAAGCCACGCTGAATCCTGACCCTTATCTCCAATTAAGCCTTTCTCATCTTCAATGTCCGGAAGCCCGGATGTGTGGCTCATCAATTGTTTAATCGTTATTTTTTTCCAGTTTTCAGGAATTGAATCCATATAGATGGAAATGCGGTCATTAATATTGAGTTTGTTCTGGTTCTGTAATTGCATCACAGCAACTGAAGTAAAAACTTTAGAGATTGAATTTATTGAAAAAACAGTATTCTTTCTGACAGGTACCGAAAATGGCAGGTAAGCGGTTCCAATAGCTTGAGACAGTACAATTTTATCATCTTTCAGCACTACCAGCTGGCATCCTGGAATTTTTTTGTCCTCCATTTCTTTTTTGAGACAATTGATGATTTCTGTTTTTTTATGCTGGGACAAAACCAGATTAAATGAAAAAAATGATAGCAGTAAAATAAAAAAAATATTTCTCATCGGATTGTTAAGTTTCTCAAAGTTAAAAATATTAACGTATATCGAGTGTAAATCTAATCAGCTGCCACTGAAGCGGCCGTATCCCTAAGTTGTTAAATTTAATTAATTCAATTGGATTTTTTTCTTTACTTTTCTTTTGGCTGGTGATTGGAGAGGCAGAAGAGGTTTGTGGTCGGAATGAGAAGATTATCTATTACTCTATTATAAAAAAATCAACAGCTTGCTCTTGCTATTGATACAAAAGGGAGATTAATTCAAAATAGTATTTGAATCTGCCGCTGATGGGTAGTATAAATACTGGTTTTTTCTTTTATAAAAGTAATATTAATTAATTCTAAATTATTGTGGTCAATTAAAATTGAATAATTGTGTTCAACGCATTTTGAAACTACTGGTCAAATTATACAAAGTGCAGGGCTGATTAACCAATTTTCAATTTTAAGACTATTTCATTTTGCATGTAAACATTTGTGTCGTTTTCCCCACTGTTCCATTTGCTGGATTATCGGTTTTAATTCATAGCCAATTTCTGTTAACTCATATTCCACTTTAGGAGGAACTGCAGCATATACCATTCTCTTTATGATATTATCATGTTCCAGTTTCCTGAGCTGCAGGGTCAGCATACGTTCGGTTATATTTGGTATAGATTTTTTTATTTCGCTAAAACGCATTTTGCCTTGTAACAGCCAGGAACAAATTACAAGTGACCATTGGCCGCCAATTATGTTTGCTGCGTATACCTCTGAACACTCATCTTCTAAGATTTTCTTATTTTCAAAATTGGTGCTTGTAATCTTAACTTTCGACATAACTTACATTTTTGATAGTACCTTACAATTGGTTGTCAATAAAGCTAATATAACTTTTATGTTATAGCTTCGCAGAACTATTAGTTAATAATTTAAAGTTCAAAATTAAATCAAAAATGATAACGATGAAAAAAGGCTTGACAAATATTTTATTAATGATGGCTGTACAGAACATTTATTCTCAAAATGAAAACTTAAAATTTAAAAAGACAATAAACATGAAAAACACATCTATATTAGTTAATGCAAACGAACATGTAAGAAAAGGAGAATACGAAGCATATTTATCGTATCTCACTGAAGATACCAAATGGGTCTTTGTAGGTGAGAGAACCCTTTTGGGAAAAGAAGCAGTAAGGCAGTATATAAAAGATTTTTACCTTTCACCGCCAATATTTGATATGGAAAAAGCCATAGAAGAGGGAGACTTTGTCACTGCAACAGGAAACATTGCCTTAAAAAATGTGAATGGAGAATATGATCACTATTACTATTGTGACATTTGGCGATTTGATAATGGTAAATTAGCCGAATTAAAAGCATTCGTTATTGAGAAAAAATAAAAAATAACAGTTTTACAGGTTTGGCTTTTGTGTGAATGAAATAGAAGAGGTGCGTACCAACTTAGCAGTATTCAAAATTAGTTTTATTGAAAGAGATTGTAAAAATCTAATTTATTTTCAGCCGGACTTTGCTGTTCAGGTTGACAGCGGTATATTTGTTATGTGAAAGATTTACTGCCCGTTATAGATTATATTTCAAGATTTGTTGATTTAACCGATGATGAGAAAAATCATCTAGCCTCTTTTTTGAAAATAACTAAGGTAAAAAAAAGACAGTTTATAGTCCAGCCTGGTTTTGTATGCAAATATAAAAGCTATGTGGTAAAAGGAGCTTTCAGGGGCTATCTGGTAGATCATGAGGGAAAGGAACATACTTTGTCATTTGCTGTTGAAGACTGGTGGATTTCTGATTACAGCAGTTTGATTTATCAGGAACCCGCTACCTTGTTTATTGAAGCGCTCGAAGATTCCACTCTTATCCAAATTGCTTACGAAGATGAACAAAAAATTCTAGCGCAGATTCCAAAACTGGAAAAGTTTGAGCGGATCATCACCCAGCGTTCCCTGGCATTTCAGCAGAAAAGACTTCTTTCTAATTTCACTAAAACTGCAGAAGAGAGGTATGAGGAATTCATGAATAAATACTCCGTAATTGCTTCACGTGTGCCTCAGTATGCACTGGCTTCCTATTTGGGTTTCAGCAGTGAATATCTAAGCAGAATCCGCAGCAGGAAATCCTCAAAAAGTTGATCTAGTTCAACCTTATTTCTTAAACCAGTTCATTTTTATTTCTGCTTTTCTACACCAGATTTGCATTGTCAATAAGACAATAATCTAAAATGAAATAAAATGAAAAATATCTTTTTTATGCTGCTATGCATGGTTCTCTCAGCAGGATGTGACAGCGAAAAAAAAACATCGGGTACTCCAGCGGTTCTTAAAGGCAGATATACGCTGACAGAGACTGGACTTTATCCTGAAGGGATTGACTATGATTTAAACAATGGAAGGTTTCTGTTGAGCTCCCTTTATAAGGGTGTTGTCTATTCAGTAAATCCAAAAGGCGAAATGGCTGTTTTTGCATCAAGCAGTAAACTTGTTCTGCCTACAGGCGTTTTTACAGATGAAACCAGAAACCGATTAATAGTGGCTAATGCTGATTTAGGTGTTTCGCAGAAAAGCACCGCTTCAAGTGCCGGAACAATTGCCTCGGTAAGTGTTTTCGATCTTTCATCAGGAGCGTTAATCAAAGAAATTGATTTAAAAAATTTCACGCCAAATAAAGGTTCGTGTCCAAATGATATTGCGGTGGATAATGAAGGAAATATTTATATAACCGATTCGTTCGCTCCCAATATCTATAAAATTGATCTTAATTATAATGCGTCGATATTTGCCAGCAGTATGCTTTTTACACCCGCCGCTGATAAATTCGGATTAAATGGAATTGTTTTCCACCCAGACGGCTATCTGCTGGCCGTAAAAACAGATGACGCTAAGCTGTATAAAATTTCTCTCCCTGTTCCGTCATCCGTTACTGAAGTGAAGGGAATGTCTTTCAGTTCTCCAGACGGCATTGAGCTTGATAAAAACAATAATCTTGTGCTGGTAGAAAACGGCCTAGGCCAGGGTACTGTATACACGTTTTCCAGCAGTGATAAATGGAAAACGGCCGTAAAAATCAAGCAGACCAATATTGGAAAGCAGGAATTTCCAACCACAGCGGCAATGGCATCAGATGGGAATATATATGTTGTGAATTCGAAATTAGGAGAACTTCTTTCGGGAGATCGATCGCAGTCAATTTACACCATTCAAAAAATAGACTGATTTAGACAAGGTGCTTTAGCTTGTTTAGATTACATTACACACAAAAAGGCTGCAGACCGTCAGAGACTCATTTTGGCGGTCTGTAGTTTATTAGAAGCGAATAAATCTTATGTAAAAAGCTTTAAACCTACGATAAAGTATAATAATTGTTGAGAAGAGCACTTTATGTTGTGGAACCTGCTCTTTTTAATCAACTGCTGATTGTGACTGCTTTTTCAAACCTTCCATGATGGCTTATTGAAATATCCTGCAATCTATTTTGTGAAGAAACATCTAAATAAGGAATTCCATACTGATCTTTTACGATTGATTTTTTTTCAACCTCTATTACTTTATTCAGATCATCTAAAACGCTCACCGCTATGGTATGAATACTGTCTTTTGAGAAAAGGGTTTGAGTATAATAGATGTTTTTCAAGCAGGTAACTTTTCCATTTATAGAATTCTGGTTTTGTGATTCTATCGTGCATATCAGCTTTTTAGGGATATATTCCCTTATTTTTGTTTTCCGATTATGCACTTTATAAGCGGCTTCTTTCATGCTCCAAAGTATCCAAAGCATACTTTCCGGATCTGTAGATTTTTCAATAAGCAATTGTTCCTCATCGTTAAATAGTTTTGCTATAAATCCCCTGCGCTGCCAATTGCTTTCCCTGCGGGTCTGCAGAATATCGATGACATCATTGCCGATCATTTTTCGGCCAGTTTTGTTTCTATAATTTCTACCGCCGTTTTTACGTCGAGCATACGCTCCATATCAGTGTTGTCAATCACAACATCAAATGTTTCTTCAATATCCAGAATAATGTCTACCAAATTAGCCGAATTGATGCTTAAATCATTTATGAAATCAGTATTTTCAGTAAGGCTTTCAAATGCTTGAATATTTGCTGCATACGGCTTTATAATTACTTTGAGTCGAGCTATAACTTCTTCTTTGTTCATACAATTATTTTTGAAATTTTTTAAATATTACACAGGCATTTACATCACCAAAGCCAAAACTTGCCTTGGCAATTATATTAGGTTTACAATCAATTGTTTGTAAGGGTATTTTTGAAGAGTTTATATGAGCACTTATTTCAGGATGAAGATCTTCACAATTCGTATTTCCAAAAACAAAACCTTCATAAAGCTGTAGTACCGCCGCGATGCTTTCTATGCTTCCCGCTGCGCTTAAACAGTGTCCTGTCATGCTTTTTAAGGAGTTTATATACGGAAAATCAGTTCCCTTCCGGTTTAAGGCTTTCGTCCAGTTTTCAATTTCAAGACTGTCCTTTGCAGTGGCCGTAAGATGTCCGTTTATGGCATCTATATCATCGGCAGAAATACCTGAATTTTGGATGGCTTTTTTAATGCATTGCTGTACGGCACTGCTGTTAGGAGCGGTCATGCTTCCATTGCCGCGCTGTCCCCCGGAATTTACGTTACCGCCTAATATTTCAGCATAAATTTCCACACCGCGTTCTAAAGCACTTTCCAAATCTTCGATTACCAATGCACCGGCGCCGCTTGCGGGTACAAATCCTAAGGCAGTAACACTCATGGGGCGTGAACCCTGCTCAGGTTTGTCATTAAATTTTGAACTGCAGACACGTAAAGCATCAAATCCTGCCCAAATGTAAGGTCCACTGTCGCTTGTACTTCCTGCCAATATGCGTTTTGCCTGTCCGGATTGTATACGCTCGTACGCCATTATTATAGCTTCCGTTCCCGTTGCACAGGCAGATGAATTGGTGGTAACCTGGTTTCCGAGTCCCAGTTTCCCGCCAAGATAAGCACTGATACCGCTGTTCATGGTTTGTGCCACTACAGTACTGCCTAATCTTCGGGTTTGTAATTCATCTATTTTATAAATGCTTTCGCGGAATTTATCGATACCTGAGGTGCCAGATCCAAAAACAGTACCGCTGTCCCAATCCGGCTCTTCATTATTTTCTATTGGTAATCCGGCATTTTCCCAAGCTTCCATTCCTGCAATAACACCGTATAAAATACCCGTACTGTTAAAACCGCGAAGTTCAAGTTCTGTAAAATATTTTGACTTGAGTTCTTCGGATATTTCAGGTCTACCCGCTATCTGACAGGAAAACTGGAGTTCCTCCAGCTGCTTGTCATGCCTGATTCCTGATATTCCATTTTTTAAAGCATGGCTGAAGGCAGCAATTCCAACGCCGTTTGGAGCTGCAACACCCAGACCTGTTATGACAACTCTTCTGCTCATAATTTATTGGTAATCATGCCCGACAGAATGCCTTTGCAGACTTCCTGTCCAGCTTGGTTTTTCATAATGACATCACATTTTAATTTTCCAAACCTGAAAAATGATTTTTGAGCAGTTACCGTTACTTTTTCATTAGGGTATACGGGTTTTAAAAACTGCATATCAGCTGATGTAAATGCAATTACAGTATCTTTATTAAAAGCATCCCCCAGCAGATATATTCCAAGACAGACCATTCCAATCTGTGCCATAGTTTCAGTCAAGATCACGCCGGGAGTTACAGGATTACCTTTAAAATGTCCTCTGTAAAAATCAAGGTCTTCCTTAAAAGTATAAGTTCCGGTAATACTATTTTCATTCACATCAAGCAGTTCATCTACAAATAAAAAGGGCTTGCTGTAAGGCAGTCGTATTATAATATCCTGTACTGTCATAATCTATTTTCTAATTACCATTGCAATAAAACTCTTTGTGCCGAAAATCCTGGACCAAAACTAAGCATAAGTCCTCTTTCTCCCGATTTTGGATTTCCATCCATAATACGTTCTAAAACATATAATACAGTGGCACTCGACATATTGCCATACTGCTTGAGAACTTCTTTTGTATCATCTATATTTTTTCCCAAACCTGCAAAAAGCGATTCAACGGTCGTCACAATCTTTTTGCCGCCGGGATGAAATATCATGTGGTCTATATCCTTGATTTCTAAATTGTTTTTTTGAAGAAACGGATGAATAATATCGTCAAAATTAGAAGCAATAGTGTCGGGAACTTCAATGTCTAAAACCATCTGCAGACCAGTATTGGTAAGTTTGAATCCCATCATATGTTCAGCTTCATAAAAATGGTACATTTCTTCCTGTAGTATTTCCGGACCCGGATCATCTTCGTAAGAAGATAACAAACAGCAGGCCGCACCGTCTCCAAAAATAGCGGCACTGACAATATTAGGCATTGAAAAATCATCAAGCTGAAAGGTGGCAGTTGGTGATTCTACAGCTATGACCGCTGCGCGTTTTTGTGGATTTGCCTTCAGAAAATTTTTAGCATATATAATTCCTGATATACCGGCAGCACAGCCCATTTCTGTAACAGGAAGACGTACAATATCCTGTCTCAGGTTCATTTTATTGATTAGGTATGCATCTAAGGAGGGAATCATTATGCCGGTACAGCTTACGGTAATGATATAATCCAGAGTTTTTGGATCCCAATCTGCTTTTTCAAGTGCTTTTTGAAGCACCTGCTCGCCCAATAGAATAACTTCACGCGTATAAATGTCATTTTTTTCTTCAAATGAAGTGGCAGTAAAAACTTCTTGCGGCTCCATTATTGAATAACGTTTATCAACGGCGGCGCCTTCAAATATTTTTTTTACTTTTTTTATAAAACGTTCATCCTGCCCGTCAAGCCAGCCTTCCAGCATAGGAAGTATGTCTTTGGTTTCGCGTGAATATTGCGGCAGCTGCTTGGCAGTTGTTACTATTTTTACACTCATTTGTTTATAATTATCCACTGGTAGCGAAACGCCCATTTCCAGTTTATGGTATAGTTTTTTAAATTCGTTTTTTTAGAAAATTCTTCCAGTTCCTTTTTCTTAAATCCTCTTAAAATTGATACCAGTCCATCTTTACGTGACATTCTGCTTAGATTAAAAATAAAACAGATCATTTCAAAAAGCCGATATGCCGTTTTACTACGATGCAGGTCATTAATGATGATTCCCGCCGCGGCATTTTTCTTAAAGATAGTAATTATATTTAATATTTCATCATCTGTAAAATGGTGCAGGGTAAGAGTGCATAAAACGATATCATACTTCACCAGTTTAAAATCCTCACTAAAAATATCCATGCATTGGTATTCAATATTGGGATATGATGCAGACAATGTTTTGGCATAATTTATAGTAAAATCGTTGGCATCTATACCGATGATTTTAAATGTGTAATTTTTCCTTTTACTGAATCGTGCCAGCATACGAAGCATATCTCCATTGCCGCATCCAATATCGGCTATTGTGATTGTTTTAGTGCGGTCCAGTTTTTTTAGTATTTTTTTTACGCCGTGAAGTGTTACTTTATTCCCGCCTAGTAATTGATTAATACGAGCAATTTGATCAAGGGCTTCTTGTAAATCTTTTCCCTGAAGAAAAAAATCATCCATTATTTCTGATTCCTGCGTTCTATATTGCGTGTTTATCGGCATTTAATTAATTGTTATAGGTTTTCCGTGCGTTTGTTTGATGATCGCTGCTAAAAGTTTGGGAAATGATGCTGTTATGGCAGTAAATACAGCAGTAATTGTTCTATGGGTCAGGATGCGCGCCAGAATTCGCCCCATCCATATTCTTTTACCAAAGTGTTTCTTCCATTCTTTAGTATATTTTTTCTCTAATACTTCGCGGGACGCTTTATCATCTGAATAATATTCCAAGATTAATTCTGATGCAATTTTAGCACTGTGAACTGCCATCGCCATTCCGTTACCGCAAAGCGGATGAATAAGACCGGCAGTATCTCCAATCATTATAATATGGTTCTCTACCGCTTTTTTTTTCTCAAAAGAAATCTGGCTTATTGTAAGCGGTTTTTCAAAAAGAAGTGTACTGTTTTCAAAAACAGCTTTTAGATGTTTGTTTTTGTAAAGTACACCCTCCTGGTAATCCTGAATATTTTTGTATTTTTTGAAAGTGGCATAATCTGCCAGATAACAAATGTTTATAATATTGTTTTCTACTTTAGAAACACCGCAGTAGCCGCCTTTAAAGTTATGCAGTGCAACAAGATCATCCTCTAAATTACCCGAATAATGGGCTTTTACAGCCAGCCAAGGTGATTTTTTATGGAAGAAGCTGCGATCTAAAGCCTGATCTAAATTGGAACGTTTGCCAAATGCGCCCAATACAATTTTAGCCGTTAAAATTTGATTTGAAGAAGTAACAGTAAACAGGTCATCACTGAATGAAACATCAATAACATTTTCTTTTATTATCAAACAGTGGTTTGCTATTGCTTTTTGATATAAAAAATCATCAAGGGCGTACCTGCTTATGCCGAATCCTCCCAGAGGAAGTTCTACCATTGCCGTTTTTCCATTACTTGCAGTGAATTCAAATTTGGAAATGCTGGAGGGATTAAGTTCTGTAACATCGGCGCCAAGCCAAGTTAGGTAAGGTAAAATTTCATTGGAAATATATTCACCACAGACCTTATGTCTGGGGAAATTAGATTTTTCGATAAGAATTACTTTTAGATTTTTTTGAGACAGGTGTATAGCCGCTGTCAAACCTGCGAGTCCGCCGCCAATAATTAATACATCTGCATTGATCTTCATACAAGCAATTTACGAAAAAAAGCATTTAAAGAAAAGAAAACAGAGCTGTTATTTCTAGTTGAAACTTTTTTAAACAACGGTGAGTTTATTTCTGAAAAAGAATTCTGCTATAGAGAAAAGCCGGTATATCTAGATTTTGGTATAAGTATTTTAAAAAGATTTGAAAGTCAATATAAAAAAAGAATCTCCTGCTGAAGATAATTTAAGCGGATTTTAGTGTATTAATTTGATTTTTGTCCGTAGAATCAGCCAGTAAAGCACTATCGTTTTTAGTAAATAAAACGGTGTCAAAACTTAATCCCTTGAAAAAAAAACTTCGATAGTCTTATCCTTAAAATCAACTATTTTTCTTTTTGTAATAAAATACAAGCTCCTCCTCCTGGAGCAAGTTTAATAGGAATAAGGTCGTTGCGGTTCACTTCTTTAGAAATGGTTTTATGGCTTACTTTATTGGTTCTGAAATCGGCATCGTCTCCGTCTTGAACAATGACCGCTTTGTAAGTGCCTTTTTCTAATACTGTAAGCGGAATGTGAATCTGACGGCTTTCTTCATTTGTCGCTGCAGCTATCAGCCAATATCCTTCTGCATTCTGACGTGCCATAACAATATATTCTCCAATTTGACCACTGATTGTTTTACTTTCCTGCCAAGGCTGTTTTTGAGCACTGATAAACTGTAATAATTCCGGATATTTATTATAGTTCTCAGGAATATCAGGAATGATGGTTGCGCCAGAAAATGTGATCAGGGTGCGGGCTGCTTCCGCTGTAAGGGTAGAAGGTACCGGCATTGGATTGTCAACTCGTCCTTTTTGCTCCATATCAAAGGTCCCGTTGTTCATATCAAGAGGTCCTGCCACCATATTGACAAATACAGAGGTAACAAATGTCTTGGGTTGAAAAACTCTGCGCGCATCCAATTGTGCTTGGCAAAACTCACGGGTAACCGCGTTTGGCCATGTTCTCATCTGACCGTAGGGATGAACTGGATCATCATGAAAATCGACCATTAAATGGTTTTCAGCACAAAGTTTGGTTATATGCTGTGTATGCGCGTTTTTCTCCTCTGTACTGCCCTGCATAAAACCATATTTTACACCAGAAGCTCCCCAGTCACCATATTGCTTTAATGTTTTTTCTAGAGGATAATTTTTTCCTCCAACATCATTAAGATACAGCCAGATTCCTATATTTTTCTCTTTTCCATAAGCAATGATATGATGTACCTGCTGTACTTTACCTCCTTTTAAAGGATCTGATTCTTTGCTGAATTCTTCACCGTACCAGTTGGCATCCAAGACCAGCGATTTCATTCCGTTGGCAGATGCCAGATCGACCATGCGTTTCCAAGATTCCAATGACATCTCATATTTGAATCCATCAACTGCTGCGCCATCAATGCGCCAATCCCACACAGCGACACCCGGTTTTACCCATGAGAAATCTACATTCTTTACAGGTTCAGGATTAAGTAATTCAATCAGATGAGAATCAATTAATTCTCCCGGAGTTCTTCCATGCATCACAACTCTCCATGCCTTTGCATTTTTAGAAGGCACTGAGAAGAGATTCGTTCCTTTATGCGGCTGTAAAAGTAGGGGTTCACCGCTTTCAAGATTGGCCTCGTGCACTGCCATGTAACTATTTTCAGCTGCTTTAACAACCATGACCGGTTTTCGGGTATCAGCTGCTTCGTGCAGTTTTTCAGGACCAATATTGTGCTGCTCGCCATTATAGTACCAAGCAGAATAGTTATCTGCAAAGTTAAATTCTGTCAATTCTTTCTCCGACGTTAAACCTTCATATCTGAAAGCCATTCCATCATTGTACACTCTTACTTTTATTTGATAGGAAGTAAGATCTATTATGGTTTGATTGTAATGATCAGGCACATTTTTTCTTTTCCCCCAAATAGGCTTCCAAACACTTTTTACCGATGAAGTGCTCACTTTATTCCAACGAATATTGTTTGCTGCTTCTAATCCAAGCCTAGATTTTTGTATCAATAGATGACCTTCAGCCCGAAAAGTGTATTCAATTGTGTTTGCAGTGGTTTGTTCAATTTGAACTACAAGTTTTTTATCTGGGGAAGTGATTGTGACCGATTGTTTTTTTGATTGTGCAGACAGCACTGCAGAAAGTTGAACCAATACAGATACAAAGACAATTAATTTCGTTTTAAATTTCATTTTTTGCTTTTTATTATTCAGGAAAAGAATTCTGTCTTATTTCGGGTAGATAGCAGATACTACGTAAACTTTAATTTTTTTACGCTACTAACAAAACTAGTGAATCCGAATAATAAAAACCAGATAATTTAAGCTACTGATTGCATAAAAAATCGCAGGTGCCTCTTTTAGCTTTTAACATAAAAAATGTTTAATATTGCCTTTTTGATTAGCACCCCTTCAATTTAATGTCTGTTTATAACGAATATACTGATGATTTCTTATTGAATCTTCTTAAGGAAGATAATCAGTCAGCGTATACAGAGATTTTCGAGCGATATTCTAAACTTTTAATTAATCATGCGTATAAAATTCTTGAAAATCAGGATGAAGCAAATGATGTAGTTCAGGAAGTTTTTCTCTCAATCTGGAACAAACGTTATGAATTAAACATTACAGGTTCCCTTTCTTCTTATTTATACAAATCTGTAAAAAACAGAGTACTCAACCACATTGCTCATGAAAAAGTGGTTTCGCGTTATGCTGATTCAATTTCAAACTTTATAGAAGAAGATTATGTTTTTGCGGATTCGAATCTGCGAGAAAAAGAATTAGAAGCTATAATTGCTAAAGAAATTGCAATGCTGCCTGAAAAAATGCGTGAAGTTTTTCTGTTGAGAAAAGTAGAAGAGCTTTCGTATGATGAAATTGCGCTTCAATTGAATATTACGGATAAAACAGCGAAACAGCAAGTGTATAATTCTCTTAAAATTCTTCGAGAAAAGCTGAAATCTATGATGAATCTTTTTGTTTGGTGAATTATATTTATGTTTTTTGTTAATTTTTTTGAATGATTTTCGGTTTTGTAACTCATTCGTTATTAAACAGAAAGCTAATATTTCTATCCATTTCTTAAAGATATAGTAATAATTTTTTAATTTTTTTTTGTCATTGTCTATGACAAAATCTCTTTCTAACTGTCTTACTATTAAACAAGACAAAAATTTCGTGTAGTAATTATGAATAAAACCCAAATCTCAGAATTGCTTAAAAAATATCAAGAAAAAACTTTATCTGATGAAGATCAGGATAAACTTGATGCGTGGTATTTGAAAAAAGCGTCAAACAGCAATTTACAGCTTAATGAATACGAGCTGGAAGATAGTTACAAACTTCTAAAATCGAAATTACCGCTGCAAGAAGAAACTAAAGTAGTTCGTCTTTGGCCTCGAATAGCTGTTGCGGCTTCAATTGCTGTACTAATAGGTACAGGAATATTTTATTTTACACAGCCAAAAGAAGAAAACGTTCAGGTTGCCGCAAAACCACAGGAAATTGCTCCGGGAGGTACTAAAGGTGTATTGACACTTTCGAACGGAAAACAAATTGTACTTTCTGAAATTACGGCAAAAGATACTATTGCGCAAGAAGGAGAAGAAAATGAAGTAACAATCAAGATGAACGCAAATGGAGAAGTTACCTATATTATAAATCCAAATACAGACGGAGGTAAAGATGATAATTCATTCAACACTCTTTCAACACCAATAGGAGGACAGTATAATATTATTTTAGCGGATGGTACCAAAGTATATCTAAATGCGGTTTCTTCTATTAAATATCCAACACAATTCAACGGAGATAAAAGAGTTGTTGAGTTAGAAGGTGAAGCTTATTTTGAAGTAGCCAAAAACAAAAACAAACCTTTTATTGTAAAATCAAATAACCAGTCAATTGAAGTATTGGGAACACATTTTAATGTTCATTCGTATAATAATGAATCGGTTGTTAAAACTACTTTATTAGAAGGAAGCGTAGCTGTTACTTATAAAAATCAAAAAGCGATTTTGAAACCTGGACAGCAGTCTGATGTATCTGATAATTTTTCTAAAATTAAAGTAAAAGAAGTAGATCCGGAAGAAGCGGTTGCCTGGAAAAACGGCCGTTTCAAATTTGACAATGCCGATTTGAAAAATGTAATGCGACAGTTGGA
The DNA here is from genome assembly GCF_052044235.1 of Flavobacterium sp. 22659. NCBI lineage: Bacteria > Pseudomonadati > Bacteroidota > Flavobacteriia > Flavobacteriales > Flavobacteriaceae > Flavobacterium > Flavobacterium sp. 22659. Next base: position 57,519 of record NZ_JBQEMU010000021.1, on the reverse strand, counting down.
ACGCTGGTACGGAATAAAAGTAGAATACCGTGGGAATGTCTCTGATGTTCGTTTTAACGGAGGTACATTTAGAAATAAAAATTTGTCTGAAGTATTAAAAGTACTTGAGCTTAGTAATATAAAATTTAAGGTTGAAGGAAAAACAGTAATTGTAGATCCCTGATTTTAAGTTTACCTGAATATACTGTGACTATAAACTAAAAAACCAGAAACAGTTGCGATGCTTCTGGTTGTTATAAAAGTGTATAGCCGGTATAAGTTGTCCACCTATTGTTTAACTATAACCAATGTAAATGTATGAAATTAAATTTACAACCAAAAAAACCTTACAAAAATCTTGGAAAAAAGATTCCCAGATTTAATTTTTCTACCTATTTAACCGTGTTTATAATGCTGTTTTTCAGTTATTCAGCACAAGCACAAAATGTTACCATCAATTTTAAAGATGCTTCTCTTGAAACAGTTTTGAAAGAAGTGGCGAAACAGGCCAATTATGAAGTTTTTTATACTCAAAAACTGCTTAAAGATGCTAAACCTGTTACGATTAATGTAAAGAATTCATCTTTAAAGGAAACTTTAAACCGAATTTTCAGCAGTCAAAATTTGAAGTACAATCTTGCCAATCAGACAATTGTAGTAACCGCTTCAAAAGATAAGACAGAAAGCTTGGGAAACGACCTAATCCGCGTAAGCGGAAAAGTTACCAATAATAAGAACGAATCTTTTCCGGGTGTAACAGTAACGTTATCAGGAACAAACAAAACCAGTATTACTGATTTTGACGGAAGTTTTACATTTGATAATGTACCCTCCAATGGAATTTTAGAGCTTTCCGGATTAACAATAGAAACAAAGTCTATCGCAATAAATGGCAGAAATACGCTAACCGTTATAGTTGAAGACAAAGTGGCTGCAATGAAAGAAGTGGTAGTTACAGGTTATCAGACTATTGCAAGAAGTAATTTTACGGGTGCAATTTCTAAAATTGATGAAAAAACATTAAACGAAAACATCAACTCTAATTTATCAAGCGCGATTGAAGGACGTGTTGCGGGTTTGATGTTTCAAAAAAATCCAAGCGGACTTGGTTCAGATCAGCCTATTTTAAGAGGAATTGGTACATTTTCTTCAGATCAAGTTGGTTACAGCCCGCTTGTAGTAATTGATGGTTTACCAACTGAGTTAACTTTAGATGAGATAAATCCATATGATATTGAAAGTGTAGACGTTCTAAAAGATGCGGCTGCAGCTTCTATTTATGGTTCAAGAGCGGCAAACGGAATTATCGTTTTAACTACCAAAAAAGGAAATGGTAAATTAAAAGTAACGATAAACTCAGATTTCTTTATTTCAGATAAACCAAATTTGAGAGATATGAATTATGCCTCAACAAGCGATATGATCGATTTTGAACAGGCAGTTTACAATAGAGAAAGAGCCAGATTTGCAGACACTGCAACAATGTTTAGCAGTTATGGAGACATTGGAAACAGTAGTCCGAAATATTACAGTCCTCTTTATCAATTAAATAGAAATTTAGAAGAAGGAAAAATTGACAATGCTGCTTATAACAGCACTCTTGCACAGTGGAGAAAAAACGATTACAATAAAGATTATCGTGATAATGTTTGGCAAAATGAATTAAGACAGCGTTATAATGTTGCCTTTTCTGGAAGTACAAGTAAGCAGAATACTTATGTATCGCTTAATTATGACCAATCAAAAGGTCGTATAAAGTACAATAGCGGACGCAATTTTAACCTTTACGCAAAAAGTAGTTTTCAGGTAAATAACTGGTTAAACGCTACTTTTGGAGTAAATGGAACTTATAGTAATGAGGATGTTACAGAATACGATCTTGGCAATTATGATATTCAAAAACGATACGAGCGTATTACAGACGATAACGGAAATTTAGTTCAGTCTTCATTTTCATCAGTTAAAGATGGTTTTACTTCTAGCGGTGCTCTTAATCCAGCTATGGTCGAAAAACTGGCGGGTTTGAGTGGTTTTAAATCGACGAATTTTAATGTTTTAGATGCTCTTAAAGAAGGTCTTGAAGAACAAAATTCATTGAGCTTAAGAACTTTCGCTAATATTAAAGCTAAATTGTGGAAAGGTTTAAGTTATAATACCCAATTTCAATATGAGGTAAGAAAAAATGACAGGGAACAGTACTACGATATTAATTCGTATAGAATGCGTTATGCTATTAATGCATTAACAGGATATAATCCAACCACAAATGCATATACGTACGTTGAAGGTTTCTCTACAGGAGGACGATATAAGCAGTCAAGTTCTCAGGCGAGCAATTATTCTTTTAGAAATCAGTTAGATTTTAATCAAGAATTTGCAGATGGAAAACATTCTGTTAATGCCTTGGTTGGTACAGAAATGCGCGAAACTTTTCTTCCAAGATCAATCGAACAGGTACGTTATGGTTATGATCCAGTGACACTTAGTTCTGCTGTATTGAACAATCTTGCATTGAGTCAGACAGGAGTTCCTAGTTATATCTTCGGAAACAATAGAACGTTGTCAGCTTTAGGAAGAACACAGCAGGAAATTTTACACCGTTATTTTTCAATTTTCAGTACTGCGAGTTATACTTATTTATCTAAATATAACATTACAGGAAGTTACCGTATTGATAAAGCCGATTTATTTGGAGTTGATCCAAAGTACAAAAACCGCCCTTTGTGGTCTGCAGGTTTAGGATGGAATGTCAGCAATGAAAATTTCATGAAAGAAGTTAAATGGGTAACTATGTTGAAATTAAGATCTACTTACGGAATTAATGGAAACGTAGATCAAAGCACAACACCTTATATAACGGCTACGAGAAGAAACGATAATTTATATCAGTCGTTGCAATATACAAACATCACGGCACAGCCAAACCCAATGTTGAGATGGGAAAAAACTCAAAGTACCAATGTTGGTATTGACTATAGCTTATTCCGTGCTAAATTAAACGGTTCTATCGATTTGTATCACAAATACAGCACTGATTTATTAGCCACTACAGATCTTGATCCTACAGTTGGAGCTTTATCAAGAAGAATTAATGCTGGAGCACTTTTAAACAAAGGTGTAGAATTTACAGTTGGTTCTGAATGGTATAATAATGGTAATTTCCGCATTAATTCAAATTTAGTTTTTGCCTTTAACGAAACAACTGTTAAAAAAGTAACAAGAGCACAAACTACAGCTGCGTCATATGTTTCTTCACCAACTAATTTCTTTGTAGAAAATGATTTCTTCAATAGTATGTATGCTTACCAATATGGAGGAACGGTAAATGGCTATCCGTATGTTTTAGATGAAAACGGCAATCCATCTATTACTTTTGATGCAAATGGAAATCCCATTTCAACAAGTATCAAATCGATTACCAATCCAGATGCTTTAGTAAATGTGGGAACTTTAATGCCAACTTATACAGGTTCATTATCACAACGTTTTTCTTATAAACAATTCGATTTAAACTTCTTATTTGTTTTCTCTGGCGGAAATGTAATGCGTAAAGAAACGATTGACATGAGTTCTGATGCTGTAAATCTTTCTGGTATTACAGATCGTTATACAGATGCAAATCCAAACGGAAATACTCGTTTGTATGTAGATTTCGACGAAAGTGTTAGAAATTATGCAGGAACTATAAGCAGTCAATGGAGAAATTCAACTGCAAATGTTGTAGATGGTGATTATATTAAATTGAGAAACATTTCTTTTGGTTATAGTCTGCCTAAAGCTTTTGCAAATCGAATGAGTATAACATCGGCAAAATTTACTTTCCAGATGAATAATATTTGGTATTGGAGTGCTGCCGGAAATCGTATAGATCCAGAAGTTTACACTGTAAATTCTGGCACACGCAATTTACCATTGCCAAAAACATATTTATTTGGATTTAATCTTACTCTTTAAAAAATGAAACAGATATATATAACAGTACTGTCTTGTATGATGTTAACGATTTCATCATGCGAAGATTACACGGAAATCACACCCAAAGGCGCTTTAGTTATCGAAACTCCGCAGCAATTTCTTGAATTAGTATCTCTGCCTGGACGTGGTTATCCTATTAACAACTTTCAATACTTATCAGACGATCAATGGATGAGAGAAGCCAATGTGATAGGAAGAACTCCAAACATTGATATTATTAATTTTACATTTGATGAAAGTGTAGATAGAGTTTCGTTAATAACTGGTTCTAGTTTTTATAATCAGGCTTACAGTTACATCAACCGATGGAACACTATTATTTCACTAGTAGATAATAGCAAAGGAGATGAAAATATCAAAAGATTAGCAAAAGCTGAAGCTAAGATTTACAGAGCTTATGATCACTTTTTATTGGTAAACACTTATGCAAAAGGTTACGATCCGCAGACTGCAGCTGCAGACGGCGGAATCTGTATCATGGAAAAATTTGACCTTGAAACACAGCCTTCAAAATCTACTGTGGCACAGGTTTATGATTTTATTCAAAGAGATATCGAAGATGCGTTACCTTATCTTCAGGAAAAACCTGTTGATGTTTATCATCCTTCTTTAGCATTTGCTTATGCGTTTAAAGCCAAAGTTCATTTGTTTAAACGTGAAATTGCACAGGCTCAGGCAGCAGCTGAAAAATCATTAAGCTATAATAATCAAATATTTGATATGGTAGCTTACAATAAACAGGGAGGCCCAACTGCAGCAGCTGTTCCGGCTGCAAATAATATTGAAGTATTGAGTTATATGTACATGACAGGGTATAACGAAATGAATTTCGGACAGCTTTATATCATCAGCCCGGAATTAAGAACTTTATTTGGAACAAATGACGCGCGTTTCAATTTATTTTTCAATTCAACCAGTACAACCAATCTCGACCAAGGTTCAGGCACAGCGTATTGGGGCACGCAGTACACACGATTTTTCTATCCTACAGTGGGTATGAAAACAACTGAAGTGTATTTAATTCTTGCAGAATGCTATGCAAGAGACAATAAACTTAATGAAGCAGTTGGAGTCTTAAATACCTTAAGAGCAAAACGTATTCTTTCGGGTACTGTAAATTTAACGGTTCCGGCTACAAGAAAAGAAACAATGGATTTGGTAATCAATGAAAGAAGAAAAGAACTGCTTTTTGGTTTTAACCGTTTCTTTGATTTAAAGAGATTAAATACAGAAACTGAGTTTGCCAAAACCGTTACAAGAGTATTTCCATTGGTAAACAAAACTGTTCCTCAAAAAACATATACATTACAGCCCAACTCTCGATTGTATATTATTCCGTTTCCATTATCTGCTTTGCAGAAAAACCCGAAATTGACCCTAAACACAGACGAAAAACTTCCATTTTAATTTAGATGAAGAAATTATTTATAATGCTGATCATGCTGTCTTTTGGACAGCATGGTTTTGCTCAAACTCCGGAAAAAAAAGCCGACAGCACCAGCACGCAGCCAAAAGGAATGCAGGCTTACAATAAAGTGATCACAGATAAAGCCAAAAACAAGTCGGGTCTTTTTATGGTAAGTCAGGTCGATACGAAATACTATTTTCAAATTCCAGACAGTTTGTTTAATCGTTATATGCTGGTAGTAACCCGTTATCTTTCGACTCCGGAAGGAATGGGAATTTTTGGAGGGGAGAAGGCCAACGAGCAGACTATTTATTTTGAAAAAGGGGCAAATAATACTGTTTTTTTAAGATCATTACAGTACAGGCAAGACGTTCGTTCTGCTGACTCGATGCTGGCAAAAGCATTGGCGGGAAGCAATGAAAATCCAATTGTTGCGGCTTTTCCAATCAAAACAACTAATCCGGATAACGGAAATGTGGTTATCGATGTAACCGATGTTTTCAAGAAAGACAACGCAATGTTTGCTATTGAAGGCAAAGAAAAAACAGAGAAAAAATTAACCTCTCTTGCTGATGATAAATCTTTTATTGAAAGTATAGATACCTATCCGATTAATATAGAAGTCAAGACAACAAAGACCTATACAAGTTCTACAGCAAGCAGCGGCAGTATTACATTGCGATTAAATACTTCAATTGTATTGCTTCCAAAAACGCCAATGCGTAAACGTTTTTTTGATGAAAGAGTAGGGTATTTTGCTAATAAATATGTTTTGTTTGATGATGATGAACAAAGCGCACAGAAAAAATTTATTGTACAGCGTTACCGTTTAGAGCCTAAAGAGAAAGACATCAAAAAGTATCTAAGAGGCGAATTGGTCGAACCAAAAAAACAGATCGTTTATTATATTGATCCTGCAACACCAAAAAAATGGCGTCCATATCTAATTGCAGGAATCAACGATTGGCAGAAAGCTTTTGAAGCTGCAGGTTTTAAAAATGCAATTATAGGTAAAGAATGGCCGGAAAATGATCCAGCAATGAGTTTGGAAGATGCAAGATATTCTGTTGTACGATATCTGGCTTCTGAAACACCAAATGCTTATGGTCCCAGAATCAGCGATCCGAGAAGCGGAGAAATTATGGAAAGCCATGTTGGATGGTATCATAATGTGATGAAATTAGTCCAAAGATGGTACATGATTCAGGCTGGACCATTAGATGTAAGAGCCAGAAAAATGCATTTGGACGATGAATTGATGGGACAATTAATTCGTTTTGTTTCTTCGCACGAAATTGGGCATACCATTGGTCTGCGTCATAATATGGGGGCGAGCAGTGCGACTCCTGTAGAAAAACTTCGTGATAAAAAATGGGTGGAAGAAAATGGTCATACCGTTTCTATTATGGATTATGCCCGCTTTAATTATGTAGCGCAGCCGGAAGATAACATTAGTCCAAAAGGAATTTACCCAAGAATAGGAATGTACGATAAATGGGCTGTAAAATGGGGTTATACCTATTATCCAAACGCTGAAGATGAGTTTGAAGAAGAAAAGACCCTTGCTAAATTAACGACAGAAAGTTTAACGGCTAATCCTAAATTATGGTTTGGAGGAGAAGGAAAAGACGAAGATCCTCGCAGTCAGTCAGAGGATTTGGGAGACGATTCTGTAAAGGCAAGCGATTATGGAATTAAAAACCTAAAACGAGTAGTTCCAAATCTGGTTGAATGGACCTATCAGCCAAACGATGCTTACGATAACCTATCAGATATGCATAAAGCAGTTGTATCGCAATATAGCCGCTATTTGTATCATGTATTGAAAAACATTGGCAATAATTATGTAACCAAAAGAACGGTTGACGAAAAAGGAGCAGTATATCAGCCAATTCCAAAAGCAAAAGTAAAGGCAGCTGTTGATTATGTTGGCAGACAATTGTTTACAGCACCATTATGGATGTATCCAAAGGAAATTGAACAGCTTATTGCGTTGAAAACGGCAGACCAAATATCAGATCAGCAGAATCAGGTTTTAAATATGCTTTTAAGTTCCGGAATGCTTTACAACATTAGCTTGAAAGCCATACAGTTTGAAGGAGCTTACACCGTACCGGAGTTTTTAAATGATCTGGAGCAGACGGTTTGGGTAAAATTCAGCGGTGACGAAAAACAAGATTTTTACAGAAGAAGTTTGCAGCGCGCTTATGTCGAAAAGTTAGGCATGCTTTTACTGCCAAAAGAATTAGAGCCTGGAAAAGCAGCCAATGCAGCGCAGCGCAGCGATGTGAGATTGTACGCGAAACAGCACTTAGTAAAATTAAGAGATGATGTTGTTAAGTTAATGAACGGCACATCAGGTTTAAGTAAAGATCATTACGAAGCAATCTTGATCGAAATGGACAAAATAGTTACAAAATTAAACTCAATTACAACGATATGAAAAAAGTATTAGTGATCATATTCCTCTTCTTAAGCGGTCTGACTCAGGCCCAACTAACATCAAAAGAAGAAGTAGCGCCAGAATTGGTTCAAAAAAGAGAAGAGCAGAAAAAGGAAATTACTAAAAATTATCTGGCTTTAAAAAACAGTTTAATTACTTCAGATAGTTTAGCGGTGGTAAAAAACGCAGAAGCTTTAAGGAATTCTTTAAAGAACTTCAAATTTAAAAAGCTGAGTTTAGAACAAATGAATGCAGCGACAACAACAAGAAAAGCAATTTCAGATTTAGCAGCTGAAATGGCATCAACTAAAAATATTAATAAACAGCGCAAAATTTTTGAAACACTTTCTGTGAAATACTGGGAAGCGGCTTCAAAATTCAAAGCAGCTGATGCAGCATTATACCTGCAGGTCTGCCCAATGACAGGTGCTGTATGGACAAGTGATAGTAAAGAAATTAAAAATCCTTATTATCCCAAAAATATGCTGACTTGCGGTGAAGTGAAAGCAAGTTTGTAGTTTTTTTAATTTGAATTAGTTTGATAAATACGGTATTCTGAAAGGAGCCGTATTTTGTCGTTTATCATATTTTTTTATGTATGAGAAAAAAATACAGTAAAAGGATCAAATGCCGGGCCGAAAGAGCTGGCATTTTTTTATTACTGACATTCTTTCTAAGTAATTGTCTTTGCAATTAGTTGATTTACCTAAATCGTATACAGCAAAACTATAAGAAATTTATGCAAAGGCTTTTGGAAATTAAAACTCTACTGCTTTGCATAGAAACGCTTGCTGATGAAAGTTTTTATTTTAGTTAGTTTAGATCTTTTTTATTTTTAAATTGGGCTGAGCGATAAAGAGGAAGATGACTGGTGTGGGAGATTCATTTGAACTGCTGGATCAATTTAACTAAATTTAGTGTGAACTCCTTTATTGCAGCAGCAACGTTTTTACATTTGTAATTCGATAAAGGCGCTTATAAAGCGTGTCATTACTCTGATCATTCCCTTAAACACGGGGGCTGATTTAAAATACTATTCTTTCCGTAATTTTTTGATTTGAGGAAGCATCAATTCCGGTAACTTCGGCATACTTTACGTTTGGTAACCAAAAAGATCCCCCTTCAATGCGCACAAATATTTTTTCTACCTGTATCCTTTTCTGATTTACATTTACAAAAACATGATATTTTTGATCTGAATCCATCTTCTCCAGGGTTAGGGGAAACTTTTTATAGGATACAAATTGAAACTCAAACTCGTCATTATTTAAGGTTTTACTTTCTATTCCATATGCAAATTTGCGTTGTATATAGCTGAAATTTTTTTGTTCTCCTTTCTCAGCATATCGAATCCAGTAGGCTTTTATAGGATTGCTTTTGTTTATTTTCCCATTTTCCTGATAATTTAAGGCATACACAGCAGTGTTTGTATTGGGATCTCGCTGAATGTAAAACAGCATGTTATCTATATTCTTGGGTGTTGGAAAATTTAATGGTGATGGATTTTTGGATTGTGCCAGTAAATTTTGAGCCATTATATTTACTAAGATCGTTATAACGATTAGGGATTTTGTAAAATAATTAAAGGGTAATTTATTCATAACAAAGTACTTATGATTTAATTTTATTTTAAGACATTTTGTTTTTTGTTTAACCTAAAAACCCAATATTTAATCAGCGGGTAATTAAATCCATACGAAACAAAACTATCTGTGATTAATCTTCCGATTCTGTAATCGATTTGAAATGTTTTTTGTAAAATTAGTGTGCCAAATGATTTTAATGAAATACTTCCTAGTACAACTACCGCAAATTTAAAAAGCTGACTATTGATGTGGCAGCTATACCCACATTGATCTTTAAATACCCAAAATCTATTGATGCTGAAATTGATGATTGCACCAACAGTTCCTGAGATTAAAATAGAAAAGGTAAAATGCAGCTTAAATACTTCTGTTAATAGAATCATTAAGCTATAATCGGTAATACCGCCTAAAAATGCCGCAACTTGTGCCTGCAGAAAAGTTAAAACAGCTTTTTTCCTGAACATTTCAGTCTGTTTTTTTATCTTTTAAATCGCCCAGCTTTAAGAGTTTCATGCTGTCTATCGTATTAATTATAAATAATGCAATAGTGATTAAGCCTGCCAAATAGGTAATTGATCCAGTAAATAAAACTTCTATAATTAAAATTAAAGCAATAATAAATCGAAGTTCTGTTGGACCAACAAAGCCGGAATCAATACTATATTCATTTGTAATTTTATACCGTAACTGACTGATGATGATCGACCAGCCATACAATGCAACAAAAGCAAAGGCTAATACTTGTGTGCCATTTTTAGCATAAATGTAGTAGCCAAAGCCTATAAGTACAATACCAATCCAGTCGGCGATAATATCGAGTGCAAAACCATACCAGCGGCGCGGGGTATTTCTATAATAAGCCAATCTTCCATCTAAAGAATCGCCTAACCAATTTACAGCCAATCCAATAATACCCAAAAGCAAATACCAATCAGCCAAATAAGTTCCTAAAACAAAAGCTAAAAAAACGAATCCTGAACCAAGAGTTCCCATTAAAGTAAGCAGGTTTGGCGAAATGAATTTAGGCACCTTTGGAAGCAAAAATACAATCGTTAACTGTTCTGCTCTTTTTAAAATATTAGTCCGCTTGCGGTCTGAAAATGTTCTTTGCGCAATTGCATTATAATCCTCAACCTGTATTTCTTTTCCCATTATCAGCCCAATATTTGTAAACCTGACAGTATAGCCAATTCTATTTTTGCCATTTTCAATTTGATTTTTCTTTGCTTGCTTTTAAAAAAATCGGTGGTACTTTTTAGTTTACCTGATCTAACCAGATAACTAAATGCGAGAACAATCAGCATAATTATTTAACAATTCCTGCAAAACGCTGATAGAAAACCGTTGGACTATTCTCGTTTTTAGGAGCATATTTCCCTGCGATAATCGGAATATAAATAACTCTTCTTCTGCTTTCTTCGCCACGGATAGATGATTGTGCAACTCTGTGCCACAAACGTCCATCGTGAATAGTTAAATCTCCAGCTTCGGGATTGATGGAAACTTCCTCTGGATCAGGTTGATGATCTAAAAAGTATTTTTTACGGAAAAGCATTTGATAAATACTTTGCTTATGTGTACCCGGGATGATTTTAAGACCGCCATTTTCAGGTTTTAAAGTACTTAAGTGAATACCCACATTTAGCATCGGGTTTAATTTTCCACCATAAAAAATATCTCTTAAGCCATCTGTGTGCCAGCCCATTTTTGTAAACTTACTTTCCGGCCCGTTGATATAGTGATTGAAAACCATTCCGTCTTTTTCTTCAGTACCTAATCTTGCGCCATCGCCGGCCAATGGCAGTAAACCATTGAATCTTGGATCGAGTAAAAGACCGCTTAAGGTCTGATGATGCTGGTTGATAAAAGCAAAGCGCTGCACAATAGGAGAGCCGTCTAAATCCTTTCCGTATTTAATAGGAACACCGTTTACTTTTTGAAGATCATTGTCAATCCATTGTTGCTCTACTTGTTTCGAGGCTTCAATGATGGATGAAACAGTTTCCGGATTTATAAATTTTTTGAAATGGATAAAGCCATGTTCGTTAAAAAAGTTTATTTGCTCATTAGTTAATTGCTCAGCAAGGGTGAAGGTTTTATAAGAAGATACCATGATAATATAGATTTAATAAATGAAATAATATAGTTTGTAATTTTATCTAAAACAGAATAACAACAACAGCAGCAACAAGACATTAGCATGTTGGCGTGCATTCGGTTTTCAGATAAACTAAACATATTTTTTCTTTTATTTGACATACTCTATAGAATTAGTAGAATTTTATACAAACTTACTATAATTTTTCTTTTGCAAAGAATATTTTTTTGATTTTTTAAAAAAAAAAATTAAATTTTATAAATTCCAGCAGCGGTTTTTTCTATAAAAGCCTTTGGCAGTATACGATTGGCATAAACCGAAATGATATTAGTAAAACCCGGAATAACTTCTGATTTTTTGCTGAACATAGCTTTTACTGCCATTTTTGCAACTTCATCAGGCTGCATATTAAACTTTTCAGCCATTTTGTTTAAAGCACTTAAACCAGCTCTTGCTGCAAAACCAGTATCAACCGGACCCGGACTAAAACAGGTTACTGAAATTGAAGTTTGGGCAAGCTCGAAACGTAAGGCACGGGTAAATGATAAAACAAAAGCCTTAGTAGCCGAATAAACAGCCAGAGTAGGTACAGCTTGATATGCAGCAGTACTCGATATATTTAAAATATAGGCTTGTTTTTGTTGTGAAAGTATGGGTACTAATAAATGTGAAAGTTCAACCACTACGTTCATGTTGAGCTGCATCATGCCAAGCTGATCGTTTAGGGAAGATGCACTAAAATCACCCCACACCCCATATCCGGCATTATTAACTAGAACTGCAACCGGATAGTTATTACTTTTTATCCAATTGGTTATTTTTTGTGATGCGCCATTTATTGAAAGATCAATCGATAAATAAAAAATATCGATGTTATACTTAACTTCAAGATCATCAGATAATGCTTTCAATTCCTGATCACTTCTTGCGGCGAGCAGCAATGGATAACCCTGTTTAGCTAATTCATGAGCGATAGATTTTCCAATTCCTTTACTGGCGCCGGTTATCAAGGCATACGGTTTAGTTGTATCGCTCATTTGTATTAATTTTGGTAATCAAATATAAAGATTAATTTTAAACTATAGGAGATTAATAAAATGCTTTGATTTATTCTTTAAGGGGCTCTTGAAGATGAATTAATAGTAGTACAAAAAGCATGGTAATGCTTTTTTTCGGCTGTGACTTTAATTTTAAAAAACTGAAATCACAGTATAAATACTGGATTCTATATTCATTTAACCAAGTCTGCAATCCGTAGAATAACATTTATTTTCTCAATTGATTAAAAAGATTTAGAAATTTTTAATAAAGTTTCTAAACCTATACTGAAATAGTAGTTAGTTATAATTTTCTTCTTTTTTTTCAGACTTATTTTATTTTTGATTTTGACCGGTGACGGGAGAGGTAGGATGGAATGGAAAGTTTATTTTAATAGGAAGATTATTTTAGGGTCAGTTTATTTCTAATGGTTAAATAAGATTAGTAAAATATTGGTAAGGATTCTGGTTTCGCTGTTATTTTACGCCTTAATTTGTTGAGGAAATTTAAATCATTAAATGTCGTTGGACTGAAGTTAAAAATTGAGTTATTTCTTTAATATAATGTTAGTTTTGCTTACTGGATAGACAATTGAATTAATTGTGTTTTAAATTTTATTAATTTTATAGAATTAATATATTTACATCGAAATAAAATCTGACAAATTTTTTATTGATGAAGCTGTGAGTACGATTTAAAAACATCGGACCAATTTTGCAAAAGTTGTATAGAAGATTGTACTGTGAAATACATTAATAAGTGTATTTAAATGAATGCGGTTAGGAATGCGGAGGCGATGCAGGAGGCTGTGATGGATGCTGCGGCTACTGCAGACGGAAAGTGCGACTGCTAAGATTATCCAATCCTGGTTAACAAAGTAAAGGAATTGCATGCAGTTCCTTTGACATTAAAATTTAGAGATGCCAATGCAGTATTTTTAAAAAAAAAACTGCTTTTTGACTGTTCTGAAATCAACTGTTTAGAAAATACAAAAAAATGTTCAAACCGGCTCTTCTTCTTTTTTTAGTTTCCATTTCTCTATCTGCCCAGAAATTAGGCAATAGAACTGCATTCGAACTAAGGGGTGCAGGTAAAGGATTAAGTATTGATAAGATCTACCTGGTTTACGAAGTTGGCGACAAAAGAATTTATGACTCAGTTAAAATAGATAATAGCAAATTTATTTTGAAAGGAAATATCGATTATCCCACTAGAGCCACTTTATGCAATAATCGAGAGTTTAGTATGAGCAAAAGTAATTCTATAGAATTGTTCCTTGAACCAGCGATAATGGAAATTAAGTTAGATTTTTATGATTTTTCAACAGCAGAGATGAAGGGCAGTAAAACACAAGACGAATATTCCCAGCTTCAAAAAGTAAAAAATGTCGTATTTAGTAAAAGAGATTCTATCTCATTGCTTATAAGATCGTATTTTGACAGGATCACTGCCGCCTCAGACCCGCAGATTAAATTGGAACTGGAACATCAATTGGAAATTTTGGAAAAGCTGTCAGATGAAAATAAAATCGCAGAAATGGAGATAGATTTTAATTTTATCAGACAGAATCCATCTTCGTTTACAGCGCCCTCTTTACTTTATTACAGATTGGCTAAGAAAGAAGGGCTTTTACATTCTGAAACTATTATTTCTCTTGCTGATGGGTTGTCAAAAGAAGTAAAAGAATCTCCGTTGGGAGTAAGGCTTTTTAAAAGGATTTCTGATTTTAATAACAGTAAAGTGGGAAGCATTGCTCCTGATTTCATATTAAAGGATTACAATGGACAGATAGTGTCTTTGGGTTCCTTTCGGGAAAAAAAATATATTTTGATAGATTTCTGGGCAAGTTGGTGCGGGCCTTGCAGGCAAGACCTGCCTTTTCTTAAAGATGCCTATGAGAAATATAAAGATATGGGATTTGAAATTATCAGCATATCGAGAGACAATAATCTGAATTCATGGAGAAAAGCAATAGTCGATGAAAAAATAGGATTTTGGAAGCATATATCTGTTGCCGAAAATCAGACAAAAATGGAAGATAATTACCTTGTTACGGCAATTCCTGTCAAGATTCTGATTAACAAACGGGGCGAAATAATTCGACGATGGAAAGGTGGTGGAGATGAAAACAAAATGCAATTAAAAAAAATACTTGAAGAAACTTTTGACAGAGATTAGATTCTATAAAACATTTAGATAACCCCCTTAATATACGACCGAAAACTTTGCGTATCTTTTTCAGTATTTAGAAAAAGAAGAATTGCCAATTGATAAATGAAAATAGTTTTTATGCAATGCTTTATGTTGGTCTTAAAACGAAATGAACCGATTCTGTACCCAATTAAAATTAAGACTCTATTTCTTCCATTAACCTCTTTGTGGATATCGGGTCCACTTTTGTCCTGACGGATCTTGTTCTTCTTTGTTTAAAAAATTGGTAGTGTGCAGATTAGCTGTTTTTATAGTTTAACCGCGCAGCTAACTGAAAAAGAGAAGGCCTGCTGGCCGTCTCTTTTTTGTCTCTCATTTTACATTTTAATGAAATTTAGAAAAGAACATTAATGAGTAAACGTTGTCGTCCAGCCTATTCCAAACTGATAACCTGATTGCGCCTTGTCGACTATTAAAGGTAAAAAACCATATACTCCGATATAATTGTTGCGATTGATCTTATATTTTGGAGCAAAAAGTAAACCATAATTTATAAACACTTCACAGTTGGAGTAATCTGTTTCAAATCCTGCACGCTTATTTACCAGGGTTCCCTTGGTATATGCAAAACTGGCACCCAGAGGAACTTCGAAATTTAATTGTATTTTGGAGAAATTTAAAGAATAGCCAAGGTTTATTGCAGGCACCAGTCGCATGTCAACATCATTCCTTAAATATGCTAACGGTTCTGATTCGCCTTTAAAATCAAAATAAGCAGCAAGAGATATTCCTACTGTAAAATAATGTTTGCTTTGGGATAAGGGTACTGTATACTTGCTATACACACCATAATAGATGGCTTCATCACCGGCTATAATTGCCCCGCCTTCTATTGAATTATTGTTTTTTCTGCCGTTTTGGGAGAAAGTAAAATTAAAATACAATAAAGTAAAAATAACAAGAACGCTTTTTCTAATTGCTGAACACATAATCTAATCCTTTTTTAAATCCTTCATTAACAGCACCTGAATGGCCGCTTTTTTTAATATATTCTGATTTGTGCTTAAAGTTTGAAAAAGACCTGCTGTCTAATGTATTATTCATTTGCTCAAACGATCCCAGTGAAACACCTCCTTCCAGAGTTCCCATGCCATTGAAAAATTTTACCGGCAGATCAGTATGTGTATCTGCATATTTTTTTTCGTATTCGAAAATAATGCCTGAGTCATACCAATAGGATGTTCCAATAGCCACAAATTTGTCAAAAGGGTTTGATATTCTGTCCTTAGCCATAACGTACTGAGTAAATAACCCTCCAAATGAGTTGCCAATCAATGTTTTATTGTTGGACTTGTCTATATTATATCTTGCCTCTAATTCAGGAATTAATTCATCTTTTAAAAACAGATAAAAATTGTCAGCCCCGCCTGAACCTTTGTTATATGCAGTGGGTGTGTAGTCTCTATTTCGTTTTTCACTGTTGCCGATGCCAATAAATATCGATGGCGGCATACTGCCCCTTAGGACTTTGTTTGAAATTAACTCAGAAATAGTATTAAAGTGCAAATCACCATCCAGACCAATTACTAACTGATTAACTGATGCCGGACTATAATTTTGAGGCAGATATACATAAATAACGTAGTCTTCTTTATGTATATTTGATTTTAAGACAAACTCTTCAGTTGTCCCAATGATCTTAAAATCCTCAGCTCTACTGCAGCTGATTAATAAAATCAACAATAATGAAATGTGTCTCATGTGTGTAAAAGTTATTATTTTTTTTACAAAAATAGAGTAACTTTATACAGTAAAACTTATTCGAAATCAAGAAATTCCGATAAGATGCTAAGTCTTTTTTAGGTACTTTTTTTTAACTCTGCTATATGTTTCAGGAGTTAAACTCAGATAGTTGGCAATTAGTTTTTGAGGAACTTCTTTTAAAAAATCCTCTGATTTTGCGATTGAAAGTAAAAATAATTCAAATTTTTTATAAGCATTTTTATATTGTAATACCAAAGATCTTTTTTCTCGTTCCAAATGAACCTGTTCATATAATTTAGTATAGATGTAACAGAAATCGTGGTTTTCCAGCAGTAATCTCTCAGCATCAGATTTTTCTATATATATGATTTCTACATCAGTTAGAGCTTCTTGTATTTGGTTTGAAGGACTGTTTTCTACATAGCTTGTAAAACAGTTATAGCTCATGCCGGCAAGAGAAAAATCGATTGTGCATAAATTGCCATCCACAATTACATACTGATGGACAACCCCTTTTAATACTAAACTGGTTTTAGTTTCAATTTGTCCTAGATCTAAAATTATTTCATTTTTTTTGTAGGTCTTCTTTTTACAGATTTTTGCAATAGGTTCAAAATTTTGGTTTGATATCGAGTGAACCTGATTAAAAAAATTAAACAAAATTTGCTTTTCTGATGATTGAATGTCGGTGTGATTCATTTAGTTTGCATGTATGAAACATTTTTGGGATTACGTGCTGATTTCAATTTCGCAAATTACAAAAGCTTATCTGCGGCAGATGAATTTAGAAAATTATCTAAACACCAGTTTTTATAAAATCGTCATTACTAAACAATTTAAGTCCAAAAAACGAATGATAATTTCCGATGATGCAAAGTCATTTTGTGCCATTGTTGTTCATTTTTAGATCTCGGTTAGTCTGCAAGACCGTCGATGTATTACAGCTAAATCTCAAATATACACCGTTTTTTTAAATTGTTTTAGCATTATTTTAAAGGAAAGAAAATAACAGTAAAAATGATCAAACTTACTTTATTGATTTGGTGTATAATAAAAAATGTCACCAATTGTCTTCAATTGGCGACATCTGTCTGAGTGACCTTACAGGGACTCGAACAGTGTTTTTCACTGGAGATTGAACCTTTTAATGTAATTATTCCTTAGTTAGTTAGTTAGTTAGTTAGTTAGTTAGTTAGTTAGTTAGTTAGTTAGTTAGTTAGTTAGTTAGTTAGTTAGTTAGTTAGTTAGTTAGTTAGTTAGTTAGTTAGTTAGTTAGTTAGTTAGTTAGTTAGTTAGTTAGTTAGTTAGTTAGTTAGTTAGTTAGTTAGTTAGTTTTTCTTCTCTTTTAGATTTTTTTAGTTTTTGTTTTGTTTTTGGCCAGCGATGGGGGAGTTGGGAAAAGAAAACTTTCCCAACCTTTTACATCACAGAAGCATCTATCTAGGTAGAAACTGGAAACGAAAAAATCGAATGATTATGAATCCCTATCTGAAGGTTTTAAGCATGAATTAGACGAGGTCACTTTAGAAAAAATAAATGAAGTTAAAAAAGATAGCTGGACAATTTTTTCGTCAGATATTACAAAACTTGACTTTAAGAATTTAGACACTAAAAGATTATAACTAAGAATAATAAATTTAATTGGAAAAAGATTCGAAAATGAGCGATTACAATATAGAAGGCACACCTTTCAGCGTTAGTTTTTCAGATTATTTTGATAGTCAGAAAGCTGAATTTAAGATCATTCAAGAAAAAGAAGCATATCCAAAATAAAACGAATGTAATAAACGAGTTAAAATATTGTTTACCAATATCTTAACTCGTTTATTTGTTTTTATTTTGTAATATTTTGTTCTTCTACTTGCCAATACAGAAGTTAGCACTTCTGTATTTACAAGGGGTTTTAATGGTCGAGGTACAACTGAGGTACAAAAAATTAACAAAGGATTACAAAATAAATACAAATAAAAAATCGAAATTAAAATCTGATATAAGGACTTTTTGATATATATTTTTAAGAACACATTAAACCAGTGGTTAAAGCAAATTTAGTAAATTTTTTATGAAGATACTTTTTGATAATTATTTAGTTTTCAAAATACTATTTCTTTGTGTCTAATATAATTGTTATGTTTTTTTGCAATGTTTATCTTTTTAAGAATGTGGGTGGATCTGTCATAATTTACTGTTTCATTTGTTAATCCTGTGTATGAAAAAAGATATTTCGATATTTTTCGAAACTTATATTATTTCTTTACGGTTTTATAAAATTCCCATTTTTATTTTGAAGAAAGCTTGATTCTTAGTGTTTTAAGATGTAATTTGCTAGTGCAGATATTTTGAAATATTGCGGGTATGCCAAAATTGCACTACTTTTAGAGCTGAACCAAATCTATGACCGTGAACACAGAAGACCAATTGCCTGAGTATTCATTTTTAAAAAAGGGAGGTGAAGCCGGATCCATTTTACTGCAAAAAGACTGGAGCACCACAGCTCTGGGCGCTCCGAATAACTGGACGGAAAGCCTTAGAACCGCTGCTGGAATCATGCTTTCTTCACGTGTGCCCATGTTCTTAGTCTGGGGTAAAGAAAAAACTCTTTTGTACAATGACCCTTTTATTATATTCCTTAGAGAAAATAATAAACATCCTTATGCATTAGGAAAAACACTAACAGATGCCCTGCACCAGGATTGGCTGGTGGTCTGCGATGCGGTGCAGGGAATTATTGAAAAGGGAATTTTAAAATCCGAATCCAACATTACTGCCACAGTAATGAGAAACGGATTGCAGCAGAAAGTATATCTTACTGCAGGTTACAGTGTCATAACAAATAAAAACGATACCATTGAAGGCGTTTTTGTGACCTGTCTGGAAAATTCTGCCGTTATCCCGGATATGATCGGTTCAAGTTCTGTCCGTTCGCAGCTTAACAGCCTGCTGATGCAGTCGAATGCAGGAATTGCACAGGCCAATATCCAGGGGCGCGTTGTGGAAGTGAATGACCGCTACTGCCAGATGCTAGGGTACAGCCGTGAAGAAATCCTGCTGATGAATTTAGGTGAGCTCACTCATCCGGATGATTTGCAGCGAAATATGCTGTTGTTGCAGGACTGCATTGAAAATGGAAATGATTTTTTAATTACCAAACGTTATATATGCCGTGACGGATCCGTAATCTGGGTTAATAATAGCATTTCAGTTGTTATGGACCAGCTGGGTGAAAAGTACATAACGGCCATAGCTATCGATATTACTGATCAAAAAGAAAAGGAGGAAAAACTGCTGGCTAGTGAAGCTCATTTACAGCTTTTAAGAGATACAGTGCCGGCCATGATTTTTTATCTTGACCAAGAGCAGCGCTATGTCACTTACAACACTGTTTTCAAAGAGTGGTTTTCCATTGAAGGCGATCAGGCCGTTGGGAAAACTGTTCGGGAATTTTTGGGTGAAGCCGCTTATGCAAAAACGCTTCCTCATCTTAAAATAGCTTATGGCGGAAAACAGGAAAAATACGAAATGTTTGCGCCGTCAAGAATGGGAATTAAAAGATGGCTCAGTATCGTTTATACACCCCACAAAGACCCTAAAGGAACTGTTGTGGGACTTATTGTGCATGCTACCGATATTACGCAGAGTAAACTGGCAGAATTCGCCCTTCGTGAAAGCGAATCAAAGCTATTGTCTGCCGTAGAGGTGGCCCAGCTGGGTACTTGGTCGCTGGATATTGCTACGGGTATCAGCACCGTCTCGCAGCGCCATGCCGATATGTTTGGACTGAGCGGTACTGTGATGCCGGCCGAGGCTATCAGGACTTTGATCAGACCTTCGGATTATAAACGTGTAACGGAAGCCTTTTTAGGAGCCCAGAAGCAAGGTTCTAACGGCAGTTACGAGGCAGAGTATAGAATTATGCATGGGAAGAACGGCAGGGAAAAGGTTATTCATGCCGTTGGCCGGACCCATTTTGATGAAAATGGAAATGCTTTGTTTATAAGCGGTACTACTCAGGATATTACCATTTACAGGGAATTGCAGCTGGCGTTGGAAAGCGAAGTAGAAGTGCGAACCAATGAACTTGCTGTTGTTTTAAAAGAACTTCAGGAAGCCAACAAAGAGCTTGAACAATCTAATAGAGCTCTAAAACACTCCAATGAAGAGCTGGCACAGTTCGCCTATGTTGCCAGTCATGACCTTCAGGAACCCCTGCGCAAAATTCAAATATTCGCTGCCATGCTGCAGGATGGGAATTCAGGAAGGGATCCAAAGACGATTATTGGCAAAATAACTGCTTCAGCGGCGCGTATGAGCCAGCTGATCTCTGATCTGCTTGCCTTTTCAAGACTGATCCAGCCTGAAAAAAATCTCCAGACAGTGGATCTTAACCGGCTGATGGAAAGCATATGGACCGATTTTGAACTGACAGTTACCGAAAGTGGAGCCGAATTAGATTTCGATAACCTGCCTGTGTTGCAGGCTGTGGCATTACAGATGAACCAGCTGTTTTATAATCTGGTAAGCAATTCGCTTAAATTCATTAGTCCGGACAGGACTCCGAGAATAAAAATAAGTTCAGTGTTGCTGCCTTATGAGCAGGCCGCCTTACTGAGCAGTTCGGTACTGCTTTCTGTAAACTACTTCCATATATCTTTTAGTGATAACGGTATTGGTTTTGAAAAAGACCACGAACAGCAGATTTTTGAAATTTTCAAGCGCCTTCATGTTCAGACGGTTTTTCCGGGCAGCGGCATCGGTCTGGCATTGTGCAGGAGGATTGTTATGAACCATCAGGGTTTTATGTACGCTGAATCTCAAATTGGACAGGGAAGCACTTTTCATATTTTCCTTCCTGACCTACCTGCCGGAGAAATCCAGTACTAGTTTTTATCTTACCTTTTGTAAAGACTGTAAATTTTCTCACTTGTAAAAAAAGTTGTTTTTGGTCACAACGTGACTCTGCCAGTCTATTGAAATTACATATTCAAGGGATTTTTTTAGATCTTTCAATGAAATTGACTTTTGTACATAAAGCGAAGCGCCAAGATCCAGGCATCTGTTGACAGTATCTGAATTGTTGGTTGTGGAAAGAATAATAACCGGTATATTTTTAAGGTTTTCCGCTTTTTTGATTTCCTGAAGAACTTCAAACCCGTCTTTAATGGGCATATTCAGATCGACGAATATAACAGAGGGATATGGCGGCGGGTTTTCCAGCTGCAACAGCATCTGGTCACCAAATTCAAAAAGACTGATTTTTTCACCGATCTGCTGGGTTACTTCTTCAAAAAACATTCTGTCATCCTCATCGTCATCCACATAAAATATTGTTGTACAGGTGTCTACTGCCATAAAATTAAATTCAGTAGGTAAAGGTAAAATTTTAGAACTGATTAACTAGTAAAACTTTACATTTTTGACTGGTTTTCAAACAGTGAAATTTCGCTTTTAATCTAGACATACATAAGCTTTTAGAGAGTGGCTGCTCTTTCGAAAAGAGTGCACTGGCAGCGATTTCCATGTTCGTATTTTTGCCGATAATGAAATAGGGATGGACAGCTTGCTAGGGAAAGATTGTTGCTATGTTCCAGCACTTTCACCTAAGGGAGAGTGAGGTAATGGGATCGGCTTGATTTATTCAGACGTATAGTCGAAAAACATAACGGGGGTGTAAGTTTTACCAGTACTCCCGGTGAGGATCCTACTTAGGGATTTATCTTCCCAAAAATTTAATCGGAGGTTCTTATGTTGGTGCTTTTAAATATATTGGAAACTGTGTTGAATTTGAAAATATTTTTTTTTCTATTTTTACAATTACTGCAAACCCCAGTAAGATAAAATACGTATTTATAACTACTGCGGTTAAATAAAGCAGTTAAAATAAAAGTCATGTTATATAAAAATATTTTACTGATTGACGATGATCATGATGATGCTGAATTGTTTCTGGAAGCCGTTGCTTCTCTTAACAAAGAAATTTCAATACGATGGATAGCAAGCCCTCGGGCTGCAATGGAAGAATTAATT
Source organism: Flavobacterium sp. 22659 (assembly GCF_052044235.1). Classification (NCBI taxonomy): domain Bacteria; kingdom Pseudomonadati; phylum Bacteroidota; class Flavobacteriia; order Flavobacteriales; family Flavobacteriaceae; genus Flavobacterium; species Flavobacterium sp. 22659. The sequence goes on along the minus strand of NZ_JBQEMU010000021.1, from coordinate 35,053 downwards.
TCATCAGAATACCTTCCGGATCTTATTTTTTTGGATTATAATATGCCCCTAATTAATGGAGGGGAACTGCTGGAAAAGCTAAAAAGTAATAACAGGCTTTCCAGTATCCCTGTAATTTTAATTTCAACCCCATCTGAAGAATTCATGAAACTGAAGCTTGAACAAAATGCAATAATAAAGTACTTTAAGAAGCCTAACAGTTATTCAGAACTTATTGCGATACTCGATTCAATTTTATAATCAAAGCCATTTCTTTCTTTTAAACCAGAAAAAAATCAAAATAGATATAACAAACATTGATATAATGGTGAGAGGGTATCCAAAAGGCGACTCTAATTCAGGCATAAATTTGAAATTCATCCCATATATTCCCACTATAAAAGTAAGCGGCATAAAAAAGACCGAGAAAACCGTCAGGATTTTCATAACATCATTAGTTTTACGGGCAGAGAGGGAAAGATAAATATTGAGCAGGTTGTTGGCATCTTCCTGTACCTGATCATAGAGCAGGACCAGCTTGGTATGCAGGTCACGTACATCACGCTGCGCAGGACGTTCTTCTCCCTCGGCTTTGATCGAGTTTACCACTTCGTTGCTCAGCAGGAGCAATTTTTTGTAAAGCCCTGCACGGTTTTTCAGATAATAAATGTCTTCGATCATATCATCGGGTATATTTTTCTTTAAAAACAGGGTGGATTCATAAGAATCAATATCGGCAGATAGTTTCATGGCAGGTTCTTCAAATGAACGAAGGGCATCTCCCACAATATGTATGGCAATTCCTGAAGCAGATTTTATTCTTCCTGTACTAACCAGGCTTTCCCTGATATTCTGAATCAAAGGCTGTGCACAGCGGTGTATGGTAATAATAAACTTATCAGTAAAAAACACGGCAATTTTGCTGCTCAGGCTTTGTATGGTGGGAAGTTTCTGTTTTTCGTCGTGCAGGAGCCTGATAATAAAAAAATGAGTATCATTATGCTCTTCATATTTTGGAAGATGATCTGGATCGAGCGAGTCGAGCAGGGCATACGAATTCAGGCTGTATTTACTGCTGACTGATTCAATGTCTTGCTGTGTAGGATTGTATATATCAATCCAGGTGATCTCAGTACCTTTTATCTGACAGCTGCTTAGTGCCATAATCTTTTTTGTTTGTATGGTGAATTGGCAATAAGACGTATAAGACGGAATTCTACAATATTTTTCATCATGATTTTATAAGTAGAAATTTTTCTTTTTTTATTAATGTTTTTATTTAAAACCAGACAGGAAGTAAAAACCTTTTGAAATCCTGATTCAAAAGGTTTTAAGAAACAATCAAAAAATCTTGTTTATAACTGTTTATTGTTTGGTTTCAAGGTAAGATTTAAATCCTTTAATATCATCGCGTACGATTTTCTCAAAAATAGGGTTCAGCAGTTTTGCTGCACCTTGACCGGCAATTCCCAGAGGGGCACGATAAGATATGGTGATGTCTATTTCGGTGATGTCTCGATGGGCTTTGAATAGTACTTTTCCAAAGTTTTTAACCGGCGCATCATGGGTAGACTGCCAGCTTAACATCTTTTCCTTTTGGTCTTTAATGATTTCCGCTTTCCAGCTCAGTGATCCAATGCCTGCTGGTCCTTTAGCGCTCCATTCTGATTGTGTACTATTGATTGTTTTCACTGATTCCAGATGGTTCATGAATTTTGGAAGATTCTCTAAGTTGCGCCAAAAGGCATAAACCTCACTAATAGGTTTATTGATAGTAATATTGGTCCTAATATTAACATTAGAACCTTTGTCATTTTTAAGATGATCTACAGCGCTGTAAATTGGGCAATAGCCGCTGATACCTCTGGCAAGCATGGCGCCTCCAGATGTAATCTACGAAATGTTTTTCTTTTCCTGGGTCAAACCTTTGTACAACAGATAAGATCCAGCCGCTGTCATAAGGATGCGTTCAAATGGAGAAACATTTATATTGCTTTTTGAGCTTACTTTTCTATTGGATATAGTTGAAGTGTGCATAGCTTATATTTTTAAAAATTATATACTGTTAACTGTTAGTTGCGGCGCTTCCTGTGCTTCCGGCACCTCCAGAATTGTTGTTGTCGCCTTCTTTTTCATAACGGTCAGGATCTGTTCCGTCTTCGTCACGCTCTTCGCCCCAATCTCCTGTGTTGACATGCTCATTTGGATTCTTATCTGCAGCTGCATTTAACTGTTGGTGGTACGGACATTTTTGAAGTTCCTCATTGCTGTAATTATGTAAATTTTCCATGACTATTAATTTTAATATTTTAATAATCCTAAATTAAAACAAGATGATGCTTTTCAGATTACATGGTAAATTGTTTTTTTTATCAAATTACCATTGCATTGCAGACACATTTTGGTAAAATTATTAGAAGTATAAAGTAATAAAAGCAATTACCGGAAGTATAACATTCTCAATACTTTTCTAATCTTTTAAAAAATAATATGGCATCAGATATAAAATGAGATTTGTAATATCTAAATTATGGTTTGTAATTATAATCAATATCATCAGAATCTGAATAGCCGTTAGATTGATTTTCTTCACCTAAATCATCAGGATCAATAAAGGGTTCATTTCCTACTTCCTGTGTATTAAAAACCGGAAGTTCTTTTCCCTGAACCCAGTTTAAAGCCTCCTGAAAACTTTCTTTTTTATAACATCGAAATTCGCCTGATACAATGTACCGAAATGAATTGGTAAAAGAAATTGCTTTTTCACATTCTGTTACCACAGCTGTACGATTCCATTTTCCAAGATTACGAAGTCCGATCAGAGTATCCTCAAGCCAGGCAGAAGTATTGAAATTTTCGACTTCGTTATCAATTAAAAATAAAAAATTGATCTCGTTGATTCGTTTCATTAAAGCTGTTATAGAGGGAATTATTACTGTTTTGTAATCATATGCCGTTATCTCACCGACAGTTCTAAAAGCCGCTGCGTTGTCTGATGTTTCAATTTTTAGGATCATATTGAATAAAAATTAAATCTATTTTTCTTTGGGGAACATTTTAGCTGCTTTATAAAAATCAGCAATGCTTCCTGGTTCAATTAAATAAGCTGAAGATGAGGCCTGATCTGCATTGTTACAATATCACATCTTTTGGGCTGGGAAAGGCAAAATAATGTACTCATTGCAATGTCGTATGCTTCAAGCATCTCCATTTTTTCTATCTTCTCTTCCTGTTCTGCATTGGTTCCGGGCTGCATGTCGCTTGTCACCGCTCCCGGTTCAATTAATGAAACTTTAATTCCCAATGGATTTAATTCCTTTCGCAGCGAAGTGCTGAATCCTCTTATAGCAGATTTAGTTGCTACATATATTGTACTTTTTGCTTCTTTACTTTCTGCACTCATCGATCCGATATTGATAATATGTCCTGATTTTTGCTGCTTCATCCTTGATACTGCTTCCTGAGCAAATGCGAGATAACCGGTAATATTGGTATCTATAATATATTTATAATCATCATAGCTTTCGTTAGTTATTCCTGGAGCTCCCAATGCCGCATTGTTGATGAGGATGTCAATGCCGCCGAGTTCATTGTCTGCTATTTCTAAGATTTTCTGAATATCTTCTTTTTTAGTGACATCTGCTGGAGTACCGTAAACTTCGCTTCCGGGAAATTGTTTTTGAATATCTGCAACGGCATTTTTGAAATCCTTCTCATCTCTTCCAAAAATCAGCACCCTGCCGCCAAGTGATACCAGTACATCGGCAATTGCTTTTCCTATTCCGGTTGTTCCTCCTGTTATCACTATTTTTTTATCTTTTATGTTCTGTCCAAAATAATCTGTTAATTTTTCCATTCTATATTTTTTTATAAAGTAATTACTATTTATTGTTTGAGTATTGCGCATTCTGCCATTTTGATACTTGGCCTTGATTCAATATTCCCATTTAATTTTAACCAGACCTCTGCCTGAAATTTTATAGTCATGTATTTCTGCAGTCTTGTCGAAAGCACTGAGAAGTTTCTTATCCTGAAAGACAGTCATTTTAATACTTCTCTTACCCAATTTCAGTATTTTCAAATTGCAGCACATTTCCTTATCGCCGTCAAGATGGATGGTAATTGATTTTCCTGTCTTGCTTTGGTGCATAATGGGATAGTCGATAAAAATTAAAAAGTCTTCATCGATTTTGATGTATTGTCTTGGTACCACGCCAAATGCCATTCCGGCACCGTAAACTTCCTGACCTACCTGACCGCTTTTTTCCCAGCCATTGTAGAGATCTTCCAAAGGGATCCACAAATCATGCTGGAGCTCACCAGTTTTTACTTCATCAGAAAGCATTTCTTTCGGAAGTAAGGGAGGATAGTAGTAGGCAATCCTGTTAACGGCATATTTAACAAACTCAGGAATGAGTGTCTTTACTGCAGGCAGTAATTGCACATCTTCGGCCTGAATTAAATATTCTGATAAAGCGGCATATACTTCCAACTCTTCATATGCAGCAGTGTAAGGCGCATCATTGAGCGGAAATATCGAAAAGAAATTGGTGTAATTTTTTCCAAATCCATACCTGCAGTCATACAGCTGTACATTTTTAAATAGCCCGGCAAGACATATATAACTAAGATCGAGATATAATTTTTTTGAGGTAATTTTATATAATTCTAACAAAGCGCCGGCAGCAAAGGCAGTATTATTGGCTTGGTATAAAATAGAAACGCCGAGATCCTCTAGTTTTTTTGCCGCTTTTTCAGCTTCTTTTAAATACCGTTTTTCTTTTGTCAGCTTATATACTAAAAGCATTAAATGAGTGTAGGAACCCGGAACATCATTTTCTCCTCCGGCTCCGGGTGCAGTTTCTTTTTTTATAATTTCCAGTGTTTCCATGTTGTAAAATACAGGCCATTTATAATCAAAATGATGGGCGGTCCTGATTACATAATCAATAGAATCCAATAGAAGCTTCTCAGCTGTTTTATTACCATGAAGCGCCAGTCTTGATAAATTCATAAGCGGATGGTGGAGGTACCAGGAATCCATCACCATTTCTTTTTTCTGTTCTTCTGAGCCATCCAGCTGCTGCGCAAGAGAGGGAAGCCAGCGGTTGATACACTTTATTTTCGGATCGTAAAATGCAGGAAGTCCTTTAATTAAATCATCACATACCGGTTGTTTCTCGCTGCTCCATTTTTCATATTCTTTGAAAGGAATTAGTACAGCGAGCTGCACCATACTTTCAGCGGGAGTTTCATAATCGCATAAGTAGGCATTTAGATACGGGATTCCGTTTTTTTGAGTCCATGCACCCTTATTATTTGTTAAATCGGTAATTACCTTTTTTGCAATGTCTGGCCAGTTGTTATATTCAATTTCGGGCTGTTGCAGTACTTTATATATCTTGACAAGATTGTTTAAAAAGTGTTCGCAAATCACAGCTGGTTTATTTACAACTTCAGTGTGCAGTATGACATAAGCATCTGAAAGGATAAAAGCTTTACCGGCAGGAAGAGGCAGTTTATCAGTGGATGGCAGCTGAAAACCAACTTCCGGCCATTTTCCGCCAACTGTATTTTTAGATTCAGTTTGAGTAGCTTCACAATATTCAGATAATGAGGTGAGATTTTGGAAATAAAAAAACGACCCAGTCTTAGGTTTTGTTATGCTGGCAAACAATAATCCTGAGCGGGATCCAAATTGTTCCATATGAATTATACCATTGGTATTTTGAACACTTCCATTTTTTGTCAGCGGAATAATGTCACGGGGCCAGAATGGTATCATCAACGGAACAGCAGCCGTAAATGTGGTGGTATAGTGTAAGACAGGCACTGCTGTATCCGGAAAATTTATGCGGACTTCATAACTGCCAAGTCTTGAATCCAGAATAACCACAATACTATCCTGGTCATCAAATAGATTGGATACCTCAAAACAGCTGTTCATGGCAAAGGCGGCACGAAAAGCTACTTTTCCACTATTGGGCATAATGGCTGTAATCCAAAGAGAATCACCTGTGTTATAAAGCTGATAGGTAAAGGAACTAATTTTTCTTTCTAAAAGTATTTCACTATTTTCAATATCTGCCTGAGCAGTCGCGCTCCAAGGGGTAACTGTATGCATAATGATAAATTTAGTTCGTTATATAAAGTGCTTAGTAATAAGCATCAGCCCGCATTTAGTTCCTGCGGTGGAATCAATCTGGTATTAAAGATAAATTCCCGCTATCACCGTACCGAAAGAGATAGTCATAAAGTAAATGAATAGTCCGTACCTGCGTAAAAATGCCTCCATGATATTTTTATTTGTAACAAATTTCAGCAGAACCACTACTTTATTCTTTACATAATTTATTTTACATTTTATAAGATTTTGTCTAGTGAATCCAAGAACTGTATTCATAATATTATATTCAACTGAGTGGCAGGGTAATTTGTTTAGTACGAGTGTATTACCAGTTTCCTGAATGTTTTGGAGGCAATGTTCTCATAAATATCCAAATAGAAACACGGCCTGCAGTTTCCATATGTGCAAGGACTAGTCTATACTCTTATTTAAGGTACGGATGAAGCGTATAAATAGTAATAAAGAAAGAATAGAATATTTTTGGAATCTTGACCTATTTTTTTAACAATCTCTATTATAGCAGTAATTGCCTAAATTATTATATTTGATTAGAATAATTCCGATATAACTATACAAATCTTTCACAATGGAAAAAGCAATACAATTAAAAGTGAGAAAAGATTTGGACGCACGCCAGCAGCTCACTGTCATTAAGCTTAAAGGGAACCTGATTTCAAAAGGATATACCGAAATTATCCATATTCTAGATCAGGATGACGAGTACCATATCAACACTTTTGAAACGGATTCAGACAAACGTAATGAAGTCCAGCAGTATATTGCGGCTTTTATCGATCAGGAGAATCTTGTAGATACCATCACATTAAAGTAAATCCAATTTTCAAACCAGAGCCCGCCCTATATCAAGCCGACGGGCTCTGAACTTTAATTCTGATAAAAAGCATTGAGTCTTATTGGATTTAAACTTTCATTAGAAATAATATAGAAATATTTTTGATGACAAGACCTTTTTTGGTAATTACTTGTCTACAAGTACTGCATTCTGAAAATATCTTAAACTTTGCATTCTAAGTTTAGTTCCTTCATGTATTTTTTTATTGTTTTACGAGCTACTTTATAGCCCAGATTTTGAAGTTCGACCTTAATCCGAGGCGTACCATAGCGTCTTTTTGCATTATGAAATATGATTACTATTTCTTTTTTAATTAATTTTTTTCTGGTCTTTTTATTTGAAATAGTCTGGTTTTTCCATGTATAATAGGTGTCTCTGTTAAAATTTACTGCTTCGCACATTAATCGTACAGGATATTCTTTTTCACTTTCTAACATAAAGCTAAATAGGATTTCATTTCCTTGGTCAATATATTTCAAAGCACTTTTAAAAAATTGGTATTTTAATTCAGATCTTTTAATTTTCAGTTCAAGTATTTGAATTTTACTTCCTTCTTTTAGGGGCTTGTCCTTTTCTATATTTGCATTTTGAGCTTTTTGAAAAGCTATTTTCCAATTGTAAATAGCACCCGGATAGAGCCCAAGTTCTTTTTCAAGTTTTCCAATATTCTTTTTTTCGCAGCTCAGCTGAACAGCTTTCTCTTTAAATAACTTGTTATATGATCTGCGTTGTTTTTTCATACACTTATGACATTTCAATTATGTTTTTAAAAGCAGGTACATATTAGTTTTGTATCCATCCATACTATGAATTTAAAGTGTTAAACTCTTCTATAGTTTTAAAATTCAGCGACGTGTGGATTCTTTTTTTATTGTACCAGTTTTCAATAAATTCAGATATCTGATTCCTCATCTGCTTTGGTGTCATGACTCTATTTTCACCTCTGATCAATTCCCTTTTTAAGGTGCTGAAAAAGCCTTCCGCAACGGCATTGTCAAAGTGGTTTCCTTTACCGCTCATACTTCTAATGCAGTTGTAGGACCCCAGTTTTTCCGCGAAGGCTTTACTGGCATATTGAACACCGCGATCAGAATGGAATACCAGTCCCTCCTCGGTTTTTCGATTGCGTACAGCCATTTCCCAGGCCGGTATTGTGGTTTTTATTGTGGAAAGTTCCGAGCTGATATTCCATCCTATTATTTTTCTATCATACAGATCCATGATTATGGTCAGGTATAGAAATCCTTTAGTGGTATGAAGATAGGTAATATCAGAAACCCAGAATTTACCAGGTTCGGAAACTGTAAAGTTTCTGTTTAGTACATTAGGTGGAGTGTAAAGACTGTGTTTTGAGTCTGTTGTTGTTATTTTAAATTTTTTTTTAATCCTGCGCAGTCCTAGAGCTTTCATATGAAATGATACTCTCCTGTGATCTATAGTAAAGCCTCGGCTGTTGAGTTCTTTTGTGATTTGATTTTTGCCTTTGAGCTTTTTAAAATCTAAAAAAATGGAAGTGATCTCTTTTCGTAATAAGATTAAATATTTTTTTTTCTCTGAAATACCTTTGTATTTCCAAGTTAAGTATCGGTTTGAACCAATACCTAAAACCTCGCACATTCGCACAACACCGTATTTTTTTTCATTGTCTTTTATAAATTGATAGGCTGGCAGGTTTCCCTGCAAGAGAAATGGCGCTCCCTGTTTTAAAATTTCAAATCTCAGTTCGGATTCCTTTTTTCTTTTTTCGAGCTCAAAAGTTCTTTTCTGATCCGGATGAACCCTGACAAATCCCGGTCCCTGAAAACTGGCGGTTCCAAACTGCTGAAATTCCTTGCGCCATCTGGTAAGTAAGCAGGGCAGTATCCCAATTTCTTCAGCATATCGCTTAAGGCTGTTTTTTTCATAGCTTACTTTAACTGCATTTATTTTGAAATCACGATCATATAATTTTCGGTTTATTTTCATAATTCAATTTCAGTTATTTAAATTATTAAGTTGTACCGTTGTACATTTTGGTTTTGAGGATAACTAGTTGGTATATTGAAGGTAGAGTAAAATACCAAGATGATAAATATAAAACGGACCTTTTTAATTCTGATTAGTTCACTTACAGTCACGTCCGGGACAGGGGGAGAAGGTTCATATCAAGATATTTGAGACCTCCTTTGAGTATAGGGACGAATAAAAGCAGTTTATTGCCGGTTTAATCAGCGGAAAAACCTATCGAGACGATTTCGTTTCAGCAACAAAGATTTAATTTAATCCGTTCAGAGTCTTTAAACAAAAAAAACCTTTTGGGATCAACCCAAAAGGTTTTTTATCAAAATTGCTAGTTTCTTTTGTTTTATTTGACCAGAACCTGATGGCTTTCAGTCTTACCATCAACATTTATTCTAAGCACATAAACACCGAGCGGCAGAGCGGAAACATCAAGCTGGGCCGTGTGATTTTTAATTGTCACGGCAGATTTCAGATCACCTGAAATATTATAAAGTTCTGCGCGGATTAGACTGCTGGAAACCGGCCTGTAATTTTCATCTGCCAGATTTATATTTATAATATTACTGCTTGGGTTGGGATAAATTTTATAACTGGTTTGATTACCGGCAGATCTGCCCTCTATTGGTCCGATTGGTTCCAGTGGACCGGGATCTAAGAAACCAAGACAAGTGATTGCAACGCCTCCTGGAATTGAACGGACTACCCCGCATCGAGAGGTACAGGTCAGTGTGTAATCCAGAACAGGACATTCTATTTCATCTGCCATATATTGCGGCACCCAGAAAGTATATATGCCGTTTGTTCTTCTTTCAATATTAATATTTACAGGAACACCTTTTATTTTAAAGTCAGAAAAGGTATACTCGCTGTCAGGATTATTGGGGTAAACCCACATATTGAAAATCAGATTTCCATTGGCAGGATAGTTGTTGTATAGATCGGTCGGATATTGGAAAACGGTTTTTTGCGCTCCAAAATATTGATTGTCTCCAATTTCTACATACTGAGTCATGGTTGAACCGTCTGTAGGGAAAGTTGCCGTAAGCTGTCCTGTTCCCGCCATTCCGGTATTTTCCTGAACTGTAACGGAGTATCCAGAAGTAGAAAGTATAGTTAAGTTGGGCGTAACCGACCATTGTATTACAGGTATATCAGGACAGGTTCCAGGAATGGTATAGGTTACTGTCTGGTTTTCACAGATATCATGAGGGCCTTCTATAGAAGATGTGTAATGTATATTTCCAACATTGATTGTTTTGGATATAGTTTTGTAACCGCATTCAGGACTGCTGAGTGTAAGGCTTAATACAATCTGACCCGTTGCTCTGGGAGCCAGCAGCTGAAGTGAAATTGAATTTGTTCCGTTTCCGGTAAGAGCAACCAGATTGGCGCCTTGCGTTACATTCCAGGTATAACTTTGGGCAGCGTTGGGAACACTATATACCGCTGTATTACAAAGCGAACTGCTGCCGCTGATCTGCGGGTCAGTGCATATGAAGGAACAATTTGATTGGATAGGGTTGGGAGAAGGATTTTCCACTGCATTAAGCTCAGAGGCCAGCCAGTCTCCGTTTCTTTTGTTAAAACTAATGTGAGGTTTGTTATGTGCAGCGGTGTTTGTATTGCTTATATCAGCCGTAAAATTTGCAAATGGACTGTTTTTAGGAGCCTGAGGCGGAATGGCGCCAATATAAGAGTTTGTATAATCAGCATTTGTCAATGATATATTTCTTTTTCCTATATCCAATGCACTTGCAGTTGGAATAAAGTTAAAACGATCTCTGATCATCACATTCAAATCAGGGATAGTATTGTTTGAATTTAGGTTTTTAGTATCATAATAACCACCTCCATAGGTATCAAAAGGCAATAAGTTTGAAGGCTGGTTTTTGCCAACGTTAGTGAAATCAACTGTGATTTTTACGAGCCAGAATATTTTCTTTGTATATGAAATTTTTCCTCTGTAGATTCTATTGCCTTCAGAGGCATACAATGACTTTGCCTGAAAATCCGCTGCATACGTAGAATGTCCCGGATGCAGTCCCAGAAACGCTACGGTGTAAAAGTTACGGTTTATAAATTCACCGGCCAGGGTGCCTCCCAGGGGATTGATTACTAAACTTGCCAGATCTTCTAAAAAATTTAAACTTTTATTGTATTGAACATTGACGATGTCATCTCCGGGATTAAAATTCTGCGGTGTACCGCATTCACTTCCGTTGCTTATAGCAATATTGCGGCACTGAAGGGGATAACCTCCGCTGTTGGGCAGTCCTTTTGATTTTAATTCGTTGTAAAAGCTGGTATATTCGGTATTGTCTATGGCATAATTTGTATTTACAAAATTGGCAATTAACTGTTTGGAGGCCGGGGCATCAAGAATTGACAGCGAATTCACAACATTATATTTATCATCGGCAATGGGAATAGTTACTAAATTCCCCCAGGTAGTATTGCCCACCTGTGCAAATTGTTTGGTAATATGACGAAACATGTATTGAAGTGAAACCGGTATATTGGCTCCCTGCTGGGGTGAATCATGTGATATGAATAAACCGGTCTGATGATCTATGCCTCTTTGTTCCATATCGGCAAGCGCATATCGGGCAATTACACCGCCCATGCTTTGTCCCAAAACTACTGTTTTTGCGTTGGTTACTTTACGGGAATTTACATAACTGATTACCTGTTCGAGCACATACGCATTTCGCTGCATGTAATCTACCCCGTTATCCCAGTCAACGTAAATGATATCATAATGCTTACCTTCCCCAAAAAGTAAGTTTCTCAATTCGATGCTGCTGGAATTCATTACAGAGGTTCTAAAAGTGGCATAATCCGTATTCCCATATGTTTTTTCTGGTTCCAGTAAAATGCCCAGGTCAAAGCCTTCTACAACAATTAACGGATTTCGGATTCCCAGACTTGGTTCCCCGGCATAATCTATAGTCAGTTTGGCAGAACCCGTCATGCCCAGATAAGGTATTGTTCCCGTTATCTGAACCGGTGATTCATTCGGATTTACTCTGCACAATTCGCATACAGGTTTTGGAGGCGGCCATATAAAATCACCGAAATTTTCTTCTCTTCCAATTTTCATTAAAGAGTGGCTGTACAGCGAAGTCCCGTCAGAGAGATTTAATTTGTATTTCCAGATTTTAGTTCCTGTTGTGGTATAGGTTACGGTGATATTTTGATTCAACGGCACATTTACATAGCCTGAACCATTACTGAAATCAATTTGGATGCTGGATACTGAGTTTTGTGCATTACTTAAGAATATGCTCGATGGGATCCTTACCTGCAGCACTTTGCTGTCCTCCTGCATAACGGCCGGCGACATAGCAAACGCTTTCATTTCCTGATACGGATTCTGCCAGACACCATTTACAAATTTATCATAAAATATGTTGTTCGACAGTGTGAGTTTGTTGGATGAAAGGGCATTAGCGGCAAATTGTGAATATTTATAGAACAGACCGCTTACGGTCAGTACCCCGGATGTTTTTTCTGAATTCCACAGAGTATCGTATTCGGCAGGACTAATCCAGGCGGGGCTGGATGCCTGAACCCTGCTGGTAAGAAGGGTTTTATAAATCTGTTTTAATATTGTTTTATTGCAATAGGTGCTGTCGCTTAATGTACCGTTAAAAGCAGGTACATTGATAAATTCCATTCCATAATCGAGTAAAATTCCATTGGGTATTCTGGAACGGTCTAGAGAACCAAAGATCTGGTTCATTTGTGAGCTGAATGTTGTATTAATTTCTTCCTGTTGGGCATTCATGCTGCTGTAAAAGAAAAGCGTAAAAAAGATAAGTAAAATTTTCTTCATATATTATATTTAAGGGTTAGTATTCCATATCAAACCGGCCTTCCCGTACTTCAACTTTTTCGCCTTTATCATTAACGGCATCAAACCAAAATGTACCGCTGATGGTGGCTTTTTTGTAATCATGGTTTGTAATTTTTAATTCACCTTTAACAATGGAATTGGTCTGATAGAGATTATCACTAAAATCCTCACTGAACACCGCATACTCTCCAAATTTGGAATTTTCTCCATATTCTTTTAATTGGTACACCTTATTTACTTCAAGTGTTTCATTTAAACTGGCAACATTGACAGTTCTGATTGTATTGCTGATTTTTTCATTAATGGCAATACTGAAGTGTTTCTGATCTGTATATTGACAAAACAGCGGAGCCGGCAGATTGCCTTTGGGCAGAAAAGCTTCGCCATTAACCAGACATCCTGCAGTATTAGCTCCCGTAGAAGTTAATGCAGGAAGCTGTTCTAATGCAGTTTTTGGTTTATCGTCTTTATCGCAGGAATTCAAAAATGTCAGGAAGACGAATAAAATTAGCAGATTTTTCATGGTTTTTAAGGTTTATATAAAGATGAAATATTTTTTTAAATATAGGATAAAATTTACATTGTGGTATTGTTATGCTAATTTAATTTTTAAGTTTTTTCTTAACTGTTACTAAATAATGGGGCTGGAATCCAGTATATTGCAGTACCGTATGGACAGCAGTTCTTCGCATGCCGATTTTTACGGTATAATAAAAAAAATTGTATAAAAAGTTGGAAGTTATCTGCCGGCTCAATACTATAGTTTTCTAATAAAGCTGTTTATTAGGATCCTAAAGAGTACTTTGGAGATTGCGTTGTATTATTAGTACCTTAGCAGAAATAAAAACAAGCAGAGAAAAAACATAAAGTGCAGCCTTGAAGAAAACTATGCAGCCAGTCCAGTATATAAAACTCTCACAGCTCAACGACCAGATCCAGGATACGATCAATGCCCGCTTTAAGGGACAGACCTACTGGGTAGTGGCCGATATTACCAATCATTCTTTTAAGGCTGATAAAAAGATCCACTATTTTGAACTGGTCGAGAAATCAGATAAAAGCAGTGCGATCACAGCAAAAATAATGGGCAAGAGCTGGGGATCCGGAGCACTGAGGATCCTTGATTTTGAAAGCAGCACCGGACAGCGCTTTACCAACAACCTGCATGTGCTGGTGCAGGTAAGCGTGGATTTTCATCCGCTGTATGGCCTTTCGGTGAACCTTCTGGATATCGACAGCAGTTTTATGCTGGGCATTCTCGAGCAGCAGCGCAACGCGACACTTGAGAGGCTTGTTAAGGAAAATGATTTTATAAAGAAAGATGGTGAGCGGTACACGACATTGAACAGTCGTCTGAAACTGCCTGCAGTAATACAAAGGGCCGCGGTAATCTCTTCAAGCAGTTCTGCAGGAAATGAGGATTTCCGCCACACCATGCAGCATAATGATTTTGGTTATGTTTTCCAGATCGATGACTATCACACCGTTGTTCAGGGGGACAATAATGCCAAACTTTTTTTAAACAAGCTTATTGAGGTCTACAATACTGGGATTCCTTACGATGTCATTGTTATTACAAGAGGCGGAGGATCACAGTCCGATTTTCTTATTTTTGACAATTACAATATTGGAAGGGCTGTCGCTAAATTCCCTATTCCTGTTATAACCGGCATCGGGCACCAGAAAAATGTCAGCATTACCGATCTCATGGCCCATACCCATACTAAAACCCCAACCAAGGCTGCGGAGTTCATCATTGCTCATAACAGGAGTTTTGAGCTGGGAATACTAGCGCTTCAGAAAAACATCGTCATAAAATCCCAGCAGCTTTTTCTGCAATATCATAACGAGCTTAACAGTCTTAAAAATGCTGTTGCCCATAATGCCAGGGAATTGATCTCAGTGCAGAAAGAAGAACTGATGATGGCTCGGCAGCATATTGTTCAGACAGGAAAATCCCTGTTAAATGACAAGAAACAGCAGCTGCTTTTAACGGCGCAGCTTACCCTACAGCGCCCGCAGGGCATCATCCAGCAGAAAAACAGTAATCTGCAGCACTTAAAAGCAAACTTAAAGATTTTTACCAGCCATTACCTGCGCAGCCGCAAACTGCAATTGGAGGACTGCCGGAAAACCATAAAACTGCTCTCTCCGCAGCATGTACTGAGCAGAGGGTATGCTGTTGTACGGGTTCATGATAAAATTATAAACGGAGCCGGCAGTATACAAGAAGGAGAGCAGATTGAAATACTATTAAAAGATGCCATACTGAAAAGTACGGTCAATGAAAAAATACATTATGATGGAAAACACACTGACTTATGAGGCAGCTGCCAAAGAACTGGCATTAATTGCCAAAGAAATGGAAGATGAAACGATCTCTGTGGATGAGCTGGCTGCCAAAGTCAAAAGAGCATCTGAACTCATTGAGTTCTGCCAGGCAAAACTTAAATCTACCGAGACTGAAGTAGCTAAAATTATCAGCGCGATGGAGAACGCGAAGGAGTGAATCTGTGTCATGCATACTAAAACCGTGTTTTCGGCGTTATAGCAGTATATACGCCGATTAAAAGCGCCTGCATGATAGTCTGCTGGTCTTATACAAGCCGGAAAACGTACAAAAGCCCATTGTTTACATAAAAAAACACTGGGCTTTTGCATTGCTGCTGGATGAAATGTAAAAATAGAGAAGCAGCAGCAGGACTTTTAAAGCTTCCACCATTTTTTTGAATCTTTTTTGTCTGGCTTCGTATTTTCACTTAGATCCGGCATAGGGCCGGAATCAAAAATACTGTCAGAAGATAACGACGTGATGCCCTGTGGTTTCAAAGCAGTATCCTGCTCAAAAGGGTCAGGTGCTGTTTTCAAATGCGCTGCCAGATCCAAAAGTTCTTTCGGTCCTTCAGCATCCCCGCTGTCTTCGGAGAAGCCCGTCAGATGTTTGAACCCAAAATCGATGGGTTTTACTTTTCCCATATCAAAAAAATCCACCAGATATTCTTTTTTTTCCAGGTCAACCGTTTGTATTTTTCCTTTATTCCAGACCGGATGCATTACGAAATCCCCTTCTTTGAAAGCTGTATTTTCCTGCAGCTGTCCAGGGTTTTGATGATTGCGGCTGTTTTCGATAATCTGCTGGGAGAGTTTTCCTTTGCGGACATAAAATTCGTCTTTGATCTCAAAAAGGAACCTTGATGGATATTTATTGAGTCCTGTGGTAAAATTAAAACCTTCGGAATCAGTCATGTAAAATCGTTTTTCTGCCCGTGTAACGGCCACATACATCAGTCTTCTTTCCTCTTCAATAGCACGTGCCCTTCTTTCTTTGACAGAAAGGGCGCTGGGCAGTACACCTTCGGTAAAACCGCACAGGAAGACATAGGGAAACTCAAGTCCTTTCGAAATATGAATGGTCATCAGTTTAACCTTGTCCTGATTTTCGGTATCAGTATCCAGATCGGTGTAGAGGGATATTTCCTGCAGATACTCAATAATGTCCACCGGAGCATTGTTTTCTTTTTCCAGCAGCAACATCGAATTGACAAGTTCCTTAATGTTCTCAAGCCTGTCTTCATCACCGTCTTTGCGGTATAGTTCAGAAAGCCCGCTTTTATCGAGTATAATTTTGACCAGATCCGAGATGGACTTTGTTTTGGCTGTTTCACGCAGCTCTGCAATCAGTTCCAGGAATTCAACAGCGCCTTTTTTTGCCAGTTCTTTGTCGGTGATGTTGCGCTCCAATGCCTGTAAAAGGGAAAGGTTTTGTTCCCCTGCCAGAAGACTGAGTCTTTCGAGGAACTTTTTGCCAAGTCCCCTGGCAGGGTGGTTGTGCATGCGCAGAAAGGAGAAGTTGTCTCCCTGAACAATGAGCCTTAAAAGAGAGAGCACATCTTTAATCTCTTTTCTTTCAAAGAAACGGATGCCCCCAAAAATAGAGTAGGGAATATTATCTTTGATAAGGGCCTGTTCAATATTTCTTGAAAGGTGATTCGAACGGTATAATATGGTGATATCGGAATATGCGGCCTGTTCAGCCTGCAGTATTTCCTTGATCTCAGAAGCGATCCACTGGCTTTCCTCAAAGTCATTCTTTCCGTGAAAATGCACCACTTCAAAGCCTTCGGGTTTGTCGGTGATCATGTCTTTGTCGACCCTTACCGTATTGTTCTTGATGATGTGATTCCCGATCTTGAGGATGTTCGGCGTAGAGCGGTAATTGCGGTTCATGATAATGGTCTGGGTATCGGGGAACATACTGTCAAACTCAACAAGATATTCCGGTTTCGCCCCGCGCCATTCATAAATGGTCTGGTCGGGATCCCCGACAAGGAACAGGTTTTGATGTACACGAGACAGGATTTCCACCAGATGAAACTGGTTCTCTGAGCTGTCCTGCGCCTCATCCACCTGAATGTAATGCAGGTTTTGCTGCCATTTTAAAAGCACATCGGGATTATGGTCCAGAATAAAAGCAGTAAAATGGATCAGATCATCAAAATCCAAAGCATAATTGCGTTTGAGTTTGTCCAGGTAAATCTGAAATATACGGCTGGATAATGAATCACTTTGGTCAGGTTCAAACCCTTTATTTTCAAGTATATACCCCAAGTAATGTGAAGTGCTTTTCTGCTTGGATATAAAGCGCAGCACCTGTTTGAAAGTCAGGTGTTTGGAGTTGATCTGAAGTTCGTTGAAAATATCACGCAATATGCTTTTTTGATCTTCCGCGTCCAGTATTATAAAATTCTTTGGAAAATGTATTTTGTTGATTTCTTCACGGAGGAACCTTACGCAGAAGCCATGATAAGTGGTAATAAAAGCCAGATCATAGGTATCACCGATGAGTGCCTTGACGCGTTTTTTCATTTCCTGGGCGGCCTTGTTGGTAAAGGTTACACAGAGTATATTGGAGGAGTTTATGCCAAGTCTGTCCACAATGTAGGCAAAGCGGGAGGTAAGGGCTTTTGTTTTTCCAGATCCCGCACCGGCAATAACACGCACGTATCCTTCTGTGGTTTTCACTGCTTGGAGCTGGCTGGGATTGAGATTTTCTAGAATCGGGTCGTTCATTTTTTGAAGCAATATTTTTTGATCTAATTCCTTTTACAAAACAGTTAGATCAGTACCTGTTATGCAAATTTAGACAATTAATTTGAAGAGGTAATAAATCACAGACAACAGAAAATAGCATCAAACAATGATAAAAGTAATGGTCGTAAAGCTTTCAGGTAATATTCTGCAGCATAACGGCTCTGGTATTCAAAGTAAAATCCTGAAGAGAATTCTTAAATTAGTTCAATTAAAAAATCTATTCAGGATCTTATCTCGTTTTCTCTCTGCAGGAGAGTTTCAAACAGCGGTTTAATTGTCTTCATCCTGGTCTTCAACCGCTTTTTCCTCGTCAAGGGTTCTTCTGTCAGCATCAGGATCACGTTCATCGGGACGAGGATTAGGATGTTCTGAAGTATCGCCGTGTATACCGGTAGTATCATTTTCGTGCTGGTTGATCGCCGGATCTTTTTTCTCCATAAGTTCTGAATTTATGGAATCATCTGCCGCGTGATAGCTGCGTTCATCCTGATCGCAGTTATCGTAATTTTCTCTAGACATAATCTTCTGTTTTAGTGTTATATTAAAATTTAGTAACGTTTTCAATAATTTGATTTATAGTTTTTTAATTTTATGTTATTCATTTAAAACTTTAAGATGGATAATTGTAAAAAATAAACTAAATATTTTTGCATACGGCTTTTAAAAATTTAAAGCTGTGATAATTTTGAGGGGTCTGTTGCCTCTTCAATGCTTTTTCCTTCAGGATTATCATAGCGGCTCTTTTGATGATCATCATGCCATGGGCCGTCTTTTAAATGAACTGCCTCTGAGGCACTCTCTCTGCAGGGAGGATTTTCATTAAGATGTTCGATTACTTCTTCTACACTAGTGCCGGCTGCCCTCACAGCATCTTTTAATATCTCTTGCGGCACATTTAGTTTTTCTGCCCATTGCTGGATTTCACTTTGTTCGGAGATATTGATATGTGTAATATTCTCTTGTCCTATGTTGTTTCTATCGTCCATGATTATTAATTTTATTAGTTTACCCAAAGTTAACGTGAGTAAAAACAAAGCTGTTATATTATATAACTGGATTATTATAGGATTGCAATGATTTCCAATTGTTTATAGTTTGCATCTAAAACAATAACTTAAGGACAGTAAGCCTGTATAAAAGGAACAATAGGTATTAAAATGATCTAAGGAAACTTTAGGTTTCCCTGACTTGACGAAAAGTAAGGTTGATCCGCGGCAATACAGCACGAGCCGTCTTGGGCACCTGATGTTCCCAATACGTATTGGTGCTTCCTGCCATAAGCAGAAAAGTGCCATGGTGCAGGGGAATTTCTATCGGCGCAATATGTTTTAGTGTTTTATGGCGAAGCCTGAACAGACGTGTTTCCCCAAAAGTCACCGAGGCTATGTTCATATTCTTATTGCTGGAAGAAGTTTTATCACTGTGCCATCCCACACCATCTGTGCCGTCCCTGTACAGATTAAGCAGCACGGCATTAAAACGGATCTGGGTTTCATTTTCTACACACTCACGGATTTGAAGCAGTTCCGAAGGCCAGTCTGGATTGGATTTTCTCTCCGGTCTGTTGGTGTCGCCGTACCATGAAATCATCCTTGGGGCTGTTACAACCTTATCATACATCGGCATTTCGTATTCCCGCCACTGCGTGCCGTGGTATAAAACCTTATAATAGTAATCCGATTCGGCTTTGCTGAAAAAATTATCTATCAGCAGCAGGTCAGCATCGGGTACGTCAAATATTCTTTTGCCGCTGTTTCCCGATGAAAAAATTTCGGTCTCATCAAAAAGCATCATTTCTTTTAGTATTAGAATTAATTAGGGGACTAATCTGTCATTTTATGTCTGGGCAGGTTAATTTCATGCTCCTGCGGATAGGGCGCCCTGTGGGTCATGCTGACATCTTCTCGCAGTTTCTGCTGGGTTTTGTATTTCCAGTCGTTTTCATGTTCGTATCGGGGATCCGGTATAAAGGGCATTTTAGCCATTTTGGTAACCGTAATGGTAGGGAAGTGGTAATCTACCTCAACGCTGCCCAATAACAGGTAACAGCCGCCGCCCTGAAAGGGATAATCCTTGAGGCTTCCCGTAAAATGGGCCGTGTCAAAGAACTCGCCTTGTGCATCAATCCAGGTGCCGAAATACATAGCGCCCATTTTAGTAGGCACATGTTTGCGCGAGATCAGATACGCCAGCATACGCACCTGCTTTTTATGATGCCCCAGCAGGTCCTTTGCCATCACATCCCCCCGGAAAGAAGTCTGCAGCAGCTCAAAAGGCGAGCAGGAAACCGGAAAACCCAGAAGTTCAATCTCATCGAAAGCATCCTCAAATAAAGAGCGTTCCAATGCAGGAAGCTGAAACTCTTTGGCGGGTTCCTGTATAAGTTTCAGACTGCTGCTGTTTGGTTTATAATTAACCAGCAGCAGCCTTGAGATGACTAAAAGCTGGTTTTTGGTTTTACCGGTAAAATGAAAAGCCCCTATAAAAATTAGAATCTGCACCCCTTCAATGCCTATTGGGATTCGGTTGATAAAATCTTCCAGCGATGTATAGTCCCCATTTTTACACCGCTCTTCTTCAATCATAACAGCTGTTTTGTATTCCAGCCCCTGCAGGTGCATAAAGCCCAGATAGATGTTCTTTCCGTACAGGGTGGTTTCATACCCGCTTTTATTTACACATGGGGGATGGATAATGCCTCCTGACATCCTGGCTTCATGCACATAGACTTCCGTACGGTAAAACCCGCCCTGATTGTTGATTACCGCTACCATGAATTCTATGGGATAGTTTACCTTTAGATACAGGCTCTGGTAGCTTTCCACCGCATAGGAAGCGGAGTGCGCCTTACAGAAAGAATACCCGGCAAAGGATTCAATCTGGCGGTAGATTTCTGCGCTCAGCGCCTGAGGATGTCCCTGAGCGGCGCAGGATGCAAAGAAATTGTCCTTTACTTTCTGCAGTGCCGCTTTAGAGCGTCCTTTGCCTGACATGGCACGGCGAAGAATATCACCGTCAGCGGCAGGAAGCCCGCCAAAATGCTGTGCAATTTTAATTACGTCTTCCTGATACACCATAATGCCGTAGGTTTCTCCAAGCTGCTCCTTAAACACCGGATGGAAATACTCAAACTTATCGGGATGGTTGTGCCGGTAGATGTATTCCTTCATCATACCGGACTGGGCCACTCCCGGACGTATGATAGAAGAAGCAGCTACGAGCGTTTTGTAATCACCGCATTTCAGCCGGCGCAGCAGACCGCGCATGGCGGGACTTTCAATATAAAAGCAGCCAATTGTTTTTCCTGCAGCTAAAAACTGGTTGCATAGGGCTTCATCTTTAGAAATCGAGGTGTCACGGATATTGATGCGTATTCCGGTGTTTTTCTCAATAACTTTAACGCTGTCATCAATATGCCCGATGCCGCGCTGGCTCAGGATATCAAATTTCTCTAGTCCAATGTCCTCTGCGGTATGCATATCAAAAAGCACAATGGGAAAGCCTTTGGGAGGCATTTCCAGCGGTGTATAGTTGGTAATTGGCTCTTCAGAAATCAGGATACCGCAGGAATGCATGCTGCGCTGGTTAGGGTATTTTTCGAGCAGCATGCCGTACTGCTGCACCTGTCTGACTACTTTGTTAGTGGGGTGCAGGTTCATCGGGTTTTTGGCCAGCGCATCGAGTTCTTCTTTCGGCAGTCCGAAAACCTTACCCACTTCTCGAAAAATCGAGCGGTATTTGAATTCCACATTCGTCCCGCAGAAAGCCACATGATCGGCTCCATAACGGGAAAAAATATATTCGAGAATAACATCACGCTCTTTCCATGACCAGTCTATATCAAAATCAGGAGGGCTCTTACGGTTCAGGTTCAGGAAACGTTCAAAATACAGGTCCAGTTCCAAGGGACAGATATCGGTTATACCCAGGCAATAGGCGATAATACTATTGGCACCGCTGCCGCGTCCAATATGCAGAAACCCCTTGCTGCTGCTGTAGCGGATAATGTCCCAGGTGATGAGGAAATACCCGCTGAATTCAAGCTGGTCAATCACTTTTAGCTCTTTGATCATTCGGGCCCCGGCCTCGGTATTGTCTTTTCCGTAACGCCATTCGAGTCCCTGCTGGGCCAGGATAGTCAAAAGTTCAATATCGGTCTGGCGGTTTTGTGTATAATATTTTTTATTTTTAGGAGTGCTGTAATCAAATTCAAAATTACACTGCTCTATTATGTACTCTGTGTTGGCAATGATCTGAGGGTAATGCTGATAAAAGAAAAGCAGTTTTTCCAACGGCATCATTGTATCAGACGCCCTGCAGCAGTCTTCAGGTTTAAGCCTGGAGCCTAAAACATTCAGATCTATGGCACGCAGAATTTTATGAAGCTGGTATTCGGTTTTGGAGCGGAAAGTTACCGGCTGGAGCACCACCATTTTATGCTGTCTGTCCTTCCATTCAGACAATACCAATTTTTGCAGTTCTTCAGGCTGGATGCCGATATATTCATTCTCTCTTAACACCTGGGGCGCATTTTCAAGGGGATAAATAAAGAAAGCATCTGCAATCTCAGGAGCATGCAAGGGCAGGGGAGTTCCGTCAAAATTATGGCCGGTTAAAAAGCGGTTCATTCCGGCAAGTCCCTGCGTATTTTTTGCCAGTCCGATATAACGCAGCTGGTGCCGGCAGCGAAATTCCATACCTATAAGGGGCTTTATGCCGGCTGTATTGCATAGTTTTATGAAATCGTAAATCCCTGTCACAGTATTGATATCGGTCAGGGCCATGGCTTGAACACCCAGGGACACAGCCAGCTGTACCAATTCCTCAACCGGAATAGTGCCGTAACGCAGCGAGTGGAAAGAGTGGCAGTTGAGATACATTTAGTCTGATTTACGTTTTAAAATTTCATTTTTATTGTTGGGTTTGAAAGAAGCGCCGGCACAGCGCATTACCGCATCAAAGCCGTAACGGTTTTTCATGCGGTCCATAGCCTGATAGAGCGCCAGCATTTCTTCAGTATCATTGAAAAGATCAATCTGATAGGTCCCTCTCACCAGCCCGCTGAAACGCACCCCGATAAGACGCAGCCTCATACGGCGCTGGTAGAGTTTGTCAAACAATTCCGTTACGGTCTGGGTCAGGATATGATCCGCAGAGGTATACTGCACACGACATTGTTTGGTTTCGGTATCAAAGTTGGCATATCGGATTTTAACCGTTACAGTTGATGTGAGCCACTGTTCGGAACGGAGCTGGTAAGAGAGTTTTTCTACCATCCCCAGCAGCACCCTGTTCAGCTTTGGTATGTCAATCGTATCCTGGGAGAAGGTATGTTCAGTGGAAATAGATTTTCTTTCCGTGTAGGGTTCTACCGGATTATTATCAATACCATTGGCTTTTTTCCAGAGCTCGATTCCGTTCTGGCCGATCATCCGCTGGAGCGCTTCAGCCGGCATTTCGGAAAGGGTCTGGATTTTCCTGATCCCGATCCGGGAAAGGAGCTGAAATGTCTTTTCACCCACCATCGGGATTTTACGGATAGAAAGCGGATTTAAAAAAGACTGGACCAGCTGCTGCGGGATTTCAAGGTTCTGTTTCTGCTTTCCTTCCCCTGTGCCGATTTTAGAAACGGTTTTGTTAACCGAAAGCGCAAAGGTGAGGGGAAGGCCGGTTTCTTTTGTAATGCGTTGGGCGAGTTCATCGGTCCATTTATAACTGCCGTAGAATTTATCCATTCCGGTTATGTCCAGATAAAATTCATCTATGCTGGCTTTTTCAACCACAGGCGCTTTTTCCTGGATAATTTCAGTAACCTCATGGGAGAGCCTTGAATAGAGTTCCATGTCGCCTTTCATGATTTTGGCCTGAGGACATAACTTCATAGCCATATGAATCGGCATGGCAGAACGAACCCCAAAACGGCGTGCCTCATACGAACACGATGCCACGACACCTCTATCACCGCCGCCAATAATAAGCGGAATGCCGTTAAGTTCAGAATTCGTCAGTCTTTCACACGATACGAAGAACGTGTTCATGTCAATATGTACAATGGCCCGGTTCATGATCTGTTCATTTTTATACAGATCAAAATTAGTACAGATAAGAACATTTTTTAAAAATAAAATGTTCTAAATAATAACAAAATTTTAAAATCCTTATTTTACAAGTGCTTCAAAAATTCATTTTTAAGGCTCATATTGCTTTATTCAGAATTTACAGCATCATTAGTATTGTAAAATTCGAAGTGTTCGAAAAAGTAATGCAACTCTCTTTTTTTTGAAAAAAAATCAAAAAAATGTTAATCATTTTGAAATTTTCAGCTTCTTTTTAGTTTTGTAGTAATTTATTTAATTTTAAGACTTAACTTTGTAAGCTATTAACTGCTTCACGGATGTAAGTCGATTGTTTATTGATTTACAAAGGTTTATTTACAGACGTGTGAAAATCTTTCGATTCTTATCATCTGCTGTCTGCACTAAATAAATGAGTCATGAGTAAATTAAATCACCCACAGAAATTTGTATTTATAGCTGACGATGATGAAGATGACAGAATGTTGTTTTTTGATGCGGTAACAGATTTAAATCTCCCAGTTGAAGTGAAGGCTCTCGAAGACGGACAACAGCTTTTGAATGCCCTTTATGATTCCTTAAGACGGCTCCCTGAAATTATTTTCCTTGATATTAATATGCCGGGTAAAAATGGTTTTGACTGCCTCGAAGAAATCCGCGCAGCAGATGACTATTTCAAGGATATAAGGATAATTATGCTTTCGACCAGCGGCAGCCGCTCCCATATTGAACTTTCCTATAAAATGGGGGCCGATTTTTATGCGATAAAACCCAGTACTTTCCAGGGACTCAAAAACTTGATTGCAAACCTATTGGGAACGGACTGGGCTCTTTTCACAAAAAGCGAAAAAAATTTTCTGCTGGCTTAATAATTTTCGCGGCTTTTTAACAGGCCCATGCCAATATACTATTCTGCTTTCAGACCTGCCATTATAGGTTTGAAGCTTCCTCTTCCTGTTCTTGTATTTCTTCTGCAGGACTATTCTCTATCCCGGATACCGTTTCTTCAAGGGAAACAGTTGGTTCAGACGAAGCGGCTTTTTGGACTGTACTGCGCTTTATCAGCAGGTAAAAATCCCTGAGATGCCACCATGCAGGACATCTCTCAATCGGGCCGTTAAAATTGTTAATTCCAATGTAGCAGCTTTTTAAAAAAACCTGCGTATCGTTGATTTTTGCCCATGGAGTCCATACGACTTCTTTGGGCGGCGGATTGTTCTCAAAATAGCGTTTTATTTCTTCATGATTCATGCGGCAAAAATAGTTCAATAAGGTACATAATACAAGGCAGCAAGCGGTCTTAGATCATATTTTCAGCTGTTTTTTTGTATGGTTTTCCCACCGTTTTGATGGTCAGCTGTTTGCCTGAGCCGTACAACTGCTTTTTTTATTGTAACAGTGCTGCCGAGTACTTCTTTGGGTTTCTTTCAGCATGCTTTGGCTTTCTCAGGCAGATATTGCGGGGATGTAAATACCGTTTAATTCCATCACAAAGTTCGGGCACAGCGGCTCGGGGCGCTGCAAAAAATTCCCCCATAAATGCAGGACAGCCGTCCTGCTTTATTGCGTTGCTTTCTGCGCTTGCTCCCTTCTGCCCGAAGGCGGTGCTAAAATTAATCTTAAATATTTAGCATCATGAAAACTCTACAAAACAACAGATGGAAAAATGTGTCAGAAATCGATCTGATTTATAAAACAAAAATTAAAAATTCCCAGAGACCCCATGTTACATCTTCCCAATATGCCTATAGCCTGATAAAAGACTGCTGGGATCCCGGCAAGATTGAATTTCTGGAGCAGTTCAAAGTACTGCTGCTCAACCAGTCCAATAAAGTACTCGGCATTTATGAAGTTTCCTCAGGAGGCATCACCAGCACTGTAGTGGATGTCAGACTGCTCTTTGCCGCGGCGCTTAAAGCCGGTGCCGCAGGGCTGATCATTGCCCACAACCATCCATCGGGAAATGTCCTGCCTTCAGAACCAGACAAACATATTACCAAAAAGATTTCCATGGCAGGCGAAGTTCTGGATATCAAGCTGCTGGATCATCTGATTGTTACCTCAGAGCATTATTATTCCTTTGCAGATCAGGGCGCTTTATAGCGCCTTTTACTATTTTTTAAACCTCTTAATACGGTTCTGGAGTGCTGTATGGGAAAAGCTTATAATCCTGTAAGGACGTGCGAAGATCTTGTAAGGCAGTAATTGCTTTATTGGCGTAAATTTGATGGTATATCGGTAAGGATACTTTTGTGATCATTCAGAAAAAAGAACAGGGGACCGGCGGGGTTCGTCTGGAGGTTCTGCTCAATGATTTAGTTAGTTACCGCATACCCTTTCAGGCACCCGCCGGCTGCCGAAGAACTCCTTAAATTTTTAGGGAGTTTTTTCGTTTATGGCTGCAGGCGGTCAGTCACCTCTCAGGAGTTAAAAGGGCAGGGACGGGCGTCTTCAGTATCAAGAATTTCATAAGCGGCAGTCGGTCTGCTGCAGAAAATAATCTGGACTTTCTAATATGCGGCAGTATCTATAGACAGGCCTGCAGCAGCGGTTTAAAACACATAAAAATCATACTGTATTGTAATGCAGTCTGAAGCAAAAAGCTTTCAGGCTGATACCAATAAAAAAGCCGTCAGTTGTTTTTTGGCTGACGGCTTTTCTTTTAGCTTTTATTGTTTTTTTCTGTTCCAAGACCGGCGAGTTTTTCATGGAGTTCAGCAAGGCCGGCCCGGCCCAGGCAGTCAGCGGAAAGCTGTTTTATTTCTTGAATGTTTTCCTGGGCAGTGCGCCGCAGAAGCATCGAAGGACTGCTGTTGTTTTCAAGCAGGCCCCGCTCGATGACATGGTGTAAAAGCAGTACGTTTTTTCGTGAAATTTTCAGATCAATCCTCACTGGCTCATTCATGCCCGGGATACTCAGTATGGTATCAAAAACCTGGGCGGCATCATTTTCTGTCAGCATAATTCACATGTTTTAAATTTATAATCTACCTATTCAAAGATAAGAAGATGCTTTGATACTACCCCGTTCAAAATATGGCCGGGATAGGCGGAATCCGGCGGGCTTTTCTATTTTAGCCCGAAGATGAGTGAAGCGATTCTTTACCGCTTTACTTTTTAAAAGACAGCAGGACTGCCTCGTTCCTGCAGTCGGCCAGATGTCCGTTTGTTTAACAAACGCATCCGGCTGGCTTGTGCTCGGAACTCGCGCGCAGTGATTTTACAAGAAGGAGACTGACAAATACTGTTTAAAAAATGAAAAGCAAACAAGATGAGGAAAGACAATGCAAACCGAAACCGTATTGCTGCCGTGCGTTTTACCGCCGCTGAATTTACTGCAATAGAAAAAAGATTTAAGGCATCCACCTGCCGTCAGATGAGCCAGTACCTTAGGGCATGTGTTTTGAATAAGCCCATAACAACCCTGTATCGCAATGCATCCCTGGATGAATATATGCTGGAAATTATCAGGCTCAGAAAAGAGCTCAGCGCGCTGGGAAATAATTTTAACCAGGCTGTTAAAAAACTCCATACCCTGAGACAGCTTCCCGAATTCAGGGATTGGATCACCAGCACCGAAGCCCAGCGCGCAGAGCTGCTGGAGAAGATCCAAACCATTGAGAGACTAATGGAGAAAACGGCTGAAAAATGGTTGCAGTGATAAAGACCGGACACTGCGTGCGGGCGGTTTTCAATTACAATGAAAATAAAGTCAAACAAGCAAAGGCCCAGTGCATCGGGGAAGGGAATTATCCTATGGAAGTTTCGCGTATGAACCTTTCAATGAAACTCAGCCGGCTGCTGCATCAGAATGCCCTGAATGAAAATGTGAAAAGAAACAGCGTGCACATCTCACTGAACTTTCACCCCAGCGAGAACTATTCAAAAGAAAAGCTGCTCCAAATTGCGGCCGCTTATATGGAAAAAATTGGTTTTGCGCAGCAGCCGTATCTGGTCTACCAGCATCATGATGCGGGGCACCCCCACATCCATCTGGTGTCCATCAAAGTAAGGGAAGACGGATCGAGAATTGACATGCAGAACATTGGCAGGAACCAGTCGGAAAAGGCCCGAAAAGAAATTGAAAAAGAGTTTAATCTGGTGCGGGCAGAAGGGAATAAAAAACAGGAGACACCGCTGCTGAAACCGGCCGCTGCGGGTAAAGTTCTGTACGGGAAAACCGAATCCAAAAGGGCGCTCTCCGGGGTGCTGGAGTCCGTGCTTTTGAACTATACATACGGTTCGCTTGCCGAGCTTAATGCCGTGCTGCAGCTCTATAATATCAAGGCCGACAGGGGCAGCGTCGATTCGAGGATTTTTAAGTCCGGCGGACTGGTGTACCGCATACTGGACCAGGATGGAAAAGCGGCAGGGGTTCCCATCAAGGCAAGTGATTTATCCCTGCGCCCCACACTTGGTTTTCTGGAAAAAAGATTTGCCTTGAACAGTACCGAAAGGATCTTTGAAAAAAAGAGGATCCGAAGTGCTGTGGACCGTATTTTTTTCGCAAAGCAAATCCGTCTGGACAAGCTCATGCTGCTGCTGGAAAAGGAAGGAATCAGTATGGTGCTGCGCAAAAGTGATGCCGGTCTGGTATACGGTCTGACCTATGTGGACCATGTTACCAGAAGCGTGTTTAACGGCAGCGCGCTGGGAAAAAATTACAGCGCCAAAGCAGTATTGGAGCGCTGTGGGGCTGCGGGCGGGAAAGAGAAGCCCCAAGCGGCCGGTGAGGTTTTGAAAAACAAAGCAGATCTAAGTGAGAAGCAGTCTGCTGGGAATACCATTCAGGGGAGCAGCACCAAAGAACTGGAAGAACTCATGAAGCCCGAATGGCAGGGAGAGTACAGCAGCGGAAAGTTTAAGGCAAGACGCAGGAAAAGAAAAAAAAAGGGACGTTCGGATCTGAATTAATCCTGAACCAGTAACCGTAAAAACAGACAGCTATGCAGACAGGAGAAAATGAACAGGCACTGAGAAAAATACTCGATATGACAAGACTGATGAGCATCATGGTGCTGCTGCTGCATTTTTATTATTACTGCTATGGGGCATTCCGGTTCTGGGATCTGACAGGAGCTTTGGCGGATCAGATTTTAGCTTCGGTTTACAAGACCGGACTGTTTGGCAGTTTTCATTTTTCCAAATGTATTTCGCTGGGGCTGCTTGTGATTTCACTGCTCGGCGCCAAGGGAAGAAAGGACGAAAAAAGACAGTTTAAAACGGCTTTTTATTATACGGCTTTCGGACTGGCGCTGTATTTTCTGAGTGGTACGGCGCTGCTCTTTTACGGGTCCGAGCCGCTTCTTGCAGCGCTGTATATAGGGACAACTGTTCTGGGTTTTCTGCTGGTGCTCTCGGGAGGCACAATGCTCTCCCGCATTATTAAAAACAGACTCCCTGATGCGGATATTTTTAACAGCGAAAATGAAACCTTTCCCCAGGAAGAACGACTGCTGGAAAATGAATATTCGATCAACCTTCCGGCGCGTTATTACCGCAGGGACAAAATCCGAAACAGCTGGATCAACATCATCAATCCTTTCCGCGGCCTGCTTGTTTTGGGTACGCCGGGTTCAGGCAAATCCTATTTTGTAATCCGTCATCTCATCACCCAGCATATTGCCAAGGGATTCAGCATGTTTGTCTATGATTTCAAATACGATGACCTGTCCAAAATCGTTTACAATACTTTTGAGAAATACAAACACGCCTACACAGTGGTGCCGAAATGTTACTTCATTAATTTTGATGCAATCATGCACCGCTGCAATCCGCTGGATCCGCAGAGTATGGAAGATATTACCGATGCCTCGGAATCCGCACGCACTATCCTTCTGGGGCTCAACCGGGAGTGGATCAAACGCCAGGGCGACTTTTTTGTGGAATCGCCGATCAATTTTTTATCGGCCGTGATCTGGTATCTCAGAAGGTACAAGGATGGGGAATTCTGCACCCTGCCGCACGTTATTGAACTCATGCAGGCCGACTATGACAGCCTCTTTACCCTGCTGCGCACCGATAAGGAAATTGAGGTGCTCATCAACCCTTTTGTCAATGCATATCTTAACGATGCCATGGAACAGCTCGAAGGACAGATTGCCTCGGCTAAAATAGCCATGGCCCGGCTTTCTTCCCCCCAGCTCTATTATGTATTATCGGGAAATGATTTTACCCTGGACATTAATAATCCCCTGGAGCCCAAGATTGTCTGCATGGGAAACAACCCGCAGAAAATACAGATTTACGGCGCTGTTTTATCGCTCTATGTCAACCGGCTGATCAAACTGGTCAACAAAAAAGGAAAGCTCAAATCCAGTCTTATTTTTGATGAGTTTCCCACTATTTATCTCAACAACATGGACAGCCTGATTGCTACGGCCAGAAGCAACAAAGTGAGCACCTGCCTGGGGATACAGGATTTCAGCCAGCTCAGAAAAGACTATGGGCGCGAACAGGCCGAGGTGATTATGAACATCACCGGAAATATCATATCAGGGCAGGTGGCAGGGGATACGGCCAAACAGCTTTCGGAACGTTTCGGGAAGATCATGCAGGACAGGGAAAGTATTTCCATCAACAGTTCGGATGCCTCCATCAGCCGCTCCAGACAATTGGAAGCCGCCGTGCCGCCATCCAAGATTTCATCGCTCAGTTCAGGGGAATTTGTGGGCATGACTGCCGATGATCCGCAGTGCCGCATCAAACTGAAAACCTTTCACTGTGAGATTGTAAACGACCATGAAGCCCTGCGCAGGGAAGAGGAAAACTATACGGAAGTACCGCCTGTGCGGCATTTGGATTCCGGGATGATACAGCGGAATTTCCAGCAGATCAAGTGTGATGTGCAGGATATTATTTATACCGAGATGGAAAGACTTCTCAATGACCCCGCGCAGCAGCATCTTATTGTTAAGAAGTGAGATCTTTTCGGGTATTTTGTTTGGCGTGTTTTTGGATGACTGCCTGTGAAATCTTATGTAGACCACTGCCCTTAATGTTGATTTCGATCAAAAGATAAGACGGTCAGGCACCGGCAGCACAAACTAATTCCATAAAAGCTTGTTATTTACTTTCATCAGGCCCTTTATGGTAATTACACTTCGGTCGGTATCGGAATTTAAAAAGATAAACCCCTGATCATCCAGATACAGCAAAGCATCTAATAGGTAAGACTGGCGTTGTTTTGCAGCGTACAAACGATCTGTAATTGAGCT
The DNA here is from genome assembly GCF_052044235.1 of Flavobacterium sp. 22659. NCBI lineage: Bacteria > Pseudomonadati > Bacteroidota > Flavobacteriia > Flavobacteriales > Flavobacteriaceae > Flavobacterium > Flavobacterium sp. 22659. The sequence continues at coordinate 3,855 of NZ_JBQEMU010000021.1, read as the reverse complement.
GTGAACCTTCAGGTGAACCAGACTGGTCAGCTCTTCCAAAGAACAGCTTTTTCCATATCGGTCTGCAAGAGTCTGCAGTACTTTTAATATAACAGGTGATGTTTCCATGACAATACGGTTTTTATCCCTATAGACGGGCATACATGCATTTTGGTTTTTGCTGTGGTTTCTTTCATATTATTATAGACTTAAACCTTTTGTGGTAAAAATGGCATGCCCTTGAAAAATGGGAATGGTTTGTTTTTGGCTGCTTGAATAGAGATATTCGCATCTCAGTATTGCTTTCTTGTTTTAAGAGCAACGTAAAAAGCCCAATTTTATATTTGGGCTTTTTATATCCAATGCTATTTATACTTGATGTTTAAACTAATGATATCAGAGCTCATGTTAGTGGTTCTGTTGTAATGTCCGTAACGGATCTCAAGAGTATTCCAGTGTTTAAGCCCAAAGATTCCATTAGGGGGAGTAAATTTCATTCCCATTCCAAAGAAACTGCTCTCGAATTTAGACAAGTCATAGTTGCTGGTGTAATATTGATCAGCTGCAGTATGCTGTGCATAACCTTTGAAATACTTTGTGCCGCTCTGAGTGTAGTACCTGTAAAACGGACTAAATGAAAGTGATTGTGTTACCTTCACCGGGATTTCAAGATCGGCAGTATGCGCCTTTAGGCTCCAGTCATCAGTATAGTAACGATAGTAAGCCCGTATAATAATAGCATCACCCAGAAAATAACTGGCCCTGATCCCCAAGGGTATTTTTAATCTGCTGTCGGGCATTTTTTCCTGATGAACCGAATAGTCGTTAAAATATACCCTGTGAAACGGCAGGCTTAAATAGCCGTTCTGGCTGATTAAATCAGCCACGAAAAGCAATTGCAGGTTTTGGTTTACTATTTGGGAATAGCTCAGGGTTCCGGCAAACGTATTGCGTCCGGCAGTGTCATAACCTTCGCTTCCCGGGCTGCGAAGTTCAAGGGGGGCAATGAGTTTGAGCTGGTCAATAAAGGTTTGAAATTTAGCAGTAAACTCGCCGTTTCGGTCTCTTGTTTTCTGGGAGAAGCTGATATTTGCTCCAAATGACTGGTAGTCAAACTCTGTAGAGGAGGAAACCCCGATGCCGATCGTTCTGCCTTTTTGCTCATTTTCTCTAAGATACATCAGGGAAGGGTAGAAGCGGTTGTCTGAGGAAGAAGCGGATGAATTGGCGCTCAAATCAATCCTATCGGATGAGGCTGAAGTGTAATGGTCAATTCCGGCTTCAATATCAAAAGTATGTTTGATTCCGGTCTGTCCGTACTTGACCAGTTTAACATCAATGGTGTTGGCTATATCGGTCAGATGCTCCGAACCTATGCCGCCGGTAACAGCCGAATTGTTTCCGTCTTGTTTGTAATAGCTCGATACCAGGTTTACCTCTTCGAGTTTTAATTTTCTGCTTTTGTATCCTGTGGAGTCACTTGGGACATCCTGCGCCTTGGCCTGAAAGAGCATCAGCAGCGCAAATCCGGTAATGAATTTTCTTTTCATTTCTTTTTGCTATTAATTACAGCCGCAGCCGCCGCCGCTTTTTCCTGAATTTGCCCCGGAAGCTCCCTCTCGGTAGGATTGAAAACTAAGTTCTGTCTTTTCGATTTTTCTATTGGAAAGCACCATTTCAGAATCGTTGATTTTTCCCTTCTGGTATTCTTTTACCGGGGTGCAGGAACCCATAAGGATACCGGCAAATGCAGTACTGCATAAAAGTTTTAGACTTTTTTGTTTTGGTTTTTTCATCTCAGGTGAATGTTTTTTGAAGTGTAAATTTGATTACTCTCGTCAATGATAATACAATATAGATCCGGTATCTGATCTATTAAAAACAGACCTGCCTGAATGCCCATTACCGCAATAGGAGTGGCCATGGCATCGGCAAATTCAGCGTTGGATGCAATGACGGTCACGCTTTTTATTCCGGTTATCGGCAGTCCCGTTTTTGGGTCAATGGTGTGGGAATATTTTTTACCGTCGATTGTTACGTATTTTTCATAATTACCCGAGGTAGCCACCGCTTTATTAGAGATTTCCATATAAGAGAATGCTGCGTTTGGAGAATCGGGATCCGCCACGCCGATGGTCCATTTTTGCCCGTTTGGCTGCAGTCCCCAGGCGCAGAGATCTCCGCTGGCATTGATGATGCCGCTCTGCACATTATGCTTTAAAAGTACTTGCTTTGCCTTTTCTGCGGCATATCCTTTTCCAATACCCCCAAAACCGATCCGCATGCCTTTCTCTTTCAAAAATACCGTCGTGTTTTCCCTGTCCAGGATAATATTTCGGTAATTGATAAGATGGACCATTCTAAGTGCTGTCTGGGAATCCGGCAGGCTGTTCATGGATTTATCAAAATTCCAGAGACTTTTGTCTATGCTTCCATAAGAAATGTCAAAAGCGCCCTGTGTAATTCCTGAAATTCCAATTGACCTTTCGATAAGATCAAACACTTCCAGATCAATTTTGACCGGCCTGATTCCTGCATTTTCATTGATCAGATTGGTCTGGCTGTCCGCTTTGTAGGTGGTCAGGAGTTTTTCGATCCGCCTGATTTCTTCAACAGCCAGGTTGATGTACTCATTACCGGTCTTTTGATTCTCGGCCACAACGGTAATAGTAAAACTGTTTCCCATCAGTTTTAGCGACTGGGAATACTTCTGCGTTTTGGGAATGTTATTTTCGGCTGTCACAGATCGCTTTTATTTCGGCAGTCCACTCCTCAGGTGTTTTTTCGGGTTTTCCATGCCAGGTTTTGATTACTCTGCCCTCAGCATCCAAAAGAAGCGTTAAGGGAAAACTGCCTTCCTTGTTATATATTTCGGCTAATGCTTCGTTTCGTTTCACCTGTTCCGGGGTTCCGGTATTTTTCTTTTTTCTCGGAAAATCAGCATTAACCAATACTAAATTTTGATCTGCCATAGCTGTAAAGGCAGGATTTTCAAAATAATCCTTTCGTGTTGCAATGCAGGGGCCGCACCAGTCCGAACCCGAGAAATTCAACAGGATTAATTCGTGCTTTTCCTTTGCCGTCTTTTTAGCATTATTAAAGTCAGGTTCCCAATTTATAGGCAGAACCGTTACCAGCAGGAGTAATGTAATGAGTTTCATTTCCAGTTGTTTTAGAGATATACGATAAAACGAATTGAGCGGTTTCTTATTTTTTTAAATTGCTTAAGATTGGCTTAAATTTTAAAGCAGATTTTATTTTTATGAGGTCTGCACCCCGAAAATGTATCCGACCAGTGCGGATGCGGCCATTGCAAAAGTACCCCAGATACAAATTCGCAGGACTGCAGTCAGCATGTTTGATCCTCCTGCCCTGGCGTCCAAAAAGACCGACAATGCCAGAAATGCGATAGAGCAGCCGTATTGGTAAAATACCGTTTGAAATTCCCAATATGCCATAGGATTTGGAGGAAGATATTAATTCGCTAAGCTGCTGGTCCTTAAATATGGATTATGCGGCGCATTTAAACAGGGCGCCAAATTCTCTTTAATTCATTATTTATAGGTTTTGATCTGGAAACCGGCGGTCATGTTTTCAGATCCATTTTACCAGTTCACAGGCAATTGATCAGGCTGGGTATCTGGGAAGAACCACTGGCGACTGGACAAAACGAGATATATTTTTTGGATTTAATCTTACCAGAGTTTACTAGTACCTGCTTTATAATTAAATTATTAGGTAATTTCTGTATTTAAAACGATTCTAAATTGATCAATTTGTAATTATTTCTAAAACCGCAGGGCTAAAGTACACGTAAGTAACTTTAAAAAACTTACAAAAATTATGAAAACTAATAAAATAATCAAAAAAGGACTT
>NZ_JBQEMU010000020.1:77035-120828 GCF_052044235.1 Flavobacterium sp. 22659 | reverse complement strand
ACCAATTAAAAATAGGCGTTGTCACTGTAGCAGACGAAGCGTTAAGCGATGCAGCAGCCCCAGAACAGATCACAGCATCGGACACGGTGATATCGGACGCCTGTCCTAAAGCATTTACCGTTACCGTTACGGCTTGGCGGGTACCCGGAAGATTTTCGCAGACTCCATCGCCGCTGACACTAACGTAATACGTCGTGGTTACCGTCGGTGAGGGCGTATAGGATGCTCCGGTATTCAGAACTGCCGCAGTGGTCTGATCGGCATACCAATTAAAAATAGGCGTTGTCACTGTAGCAGATGAAGCCGTAAGCGATGCCGGAGAACCTGAACAGATTACAGCACCGGGTGCGGTAATGTCTGAAGCCAGCGCCAAAGTGTTCACTGTTACGGTTACGGGTTTTCGCGTGTTAATCGCATTTTCACAAATTCCGGTTCCTTTAACACTCACATAATAAGTGGTCGTCACTGCCGGCGCAGGATCGTAATAATCGCCTACAAAAAGCGGATTGGTCGAAATCTGGCTTGAATACCAGATGAATACCGGACTATCCACTGCCGATGCCGCCAGAAGCAGTGCTGTATCTCCTGCACAAATGGTCTGGTCAAGTGTGGAAATATCTGCCGCTGCAGCGAGCGGATCCATGGTTATGGTCACTGCCTTTCTTGTACCAGGCGCATTCTCGCAGATTCCAGTACCGCTTACACTTACATAATAGGTAGTGGTAACCGCCGGAGACGGGCTGTAGACTGCCCCAACACTTAAAACCGCTGCCGTAGACTGGTCGGCGTACCATCTGAATACAGGTGCCGTAACAGTGGCAGAAGAAGCCGTAAGTACAACGCTTTCACCCGGACAGCTGGCAGCATCTGCAGTTGTTATATCGGATGCCAGCGCTAATGGATTTACAGTAACGGCTACCGCCTTTCTTGTATTGGGCAGATTCTCGCACAATCCTGTACCGCTTACACTGACATAATACGTTGTGGTGCTCAGAGGCGACACACTGTATGAAGGCCCGATACTGAGAATTGCAGCAGTTGTCTGATCAGCATACCACCTGAAAACCGGACTTATTACATTTGATGAAGAAGCTGTAAGGGAAATTGACGAACCGCTGCAGATTGTTCGATCATCAGCTGTTATATCAGATTGTGCACCTAAAGGAGTTACATTCACTATTACTGCTTTTCTGGTGTTAACTGCATTCTCACAGACTCCGTCACCGCTGACGCTCACATAATAGGTTGTGGTAACCAATGGTGAGGGGCCATAAGAGGCTCCCGTACTTAAAATAACAGTCGAGGTCTGATCGGCGTACCATCTGAAAACAGGACTTGTAACGGTTGGTGAAGATGCGGTTAATAAAGCTGCAGAGCCTAAACAGACTGTGGCATCAGCGGCTGTAATATCAGCTGCTGCCCCTAAAGTATTAACCGTTACGGTTACGGGTTTTCTGGTATTGGGATCATTTTCACAGACTGCATCTCCTTTTACGCTCACATAGTAGGTGGTGGTTGAAGCCGGAGAAACGCTGTAGGAGACGCCGCTGTTCAGTACCGCTGTGGTAGTTTGATCCGCATACCAGGTAAATACAGGATTGGCCACTGTGGCAGAACTTACGCTTAACACTGCTGTGCCTCCTGGACAGATCTGACTGTCTGCACCTGCAATATCGACTGCCGAAGCAGGCGGGTTCACATTGACGGTTACGGTTCTGGTCGTGGATGCTGAAGGACAGCCGCTCAAGCCATTTACCGTATAGGTAATCGTTGCTGTACCGCTGGCATTACCGGTTATGACACCATTTGCATCCACAGAGGCGATGCCGGCATTATCAGTAGTCCAGTCACCTCCCATATCACCATCGGTTGTAAAGGCCGTTGTTTCTCCGACACAGACATTCTGGTTTCCGGACAAAGTCCCAGGATTGGACTCAATAATGGTAACGGTTATTACTGAAGGAATAACAGGACAGCTTCCCGTCTGCGGTATGGTATATTCTATGACAGCAGTACCCTTCGCGGCGCCCGTTACATTACCGCCTGCATCAACAGTGGCAACTGCCGGATTATCACTTGACCAGGTACCGCCCGCAGCGCCGTCAGAAACAAGTGCCGATGTTCCGCCGACACATATATTTTGATTTCCCGAAAGGATGCCCGAGTCCGAAGCATCTTCAACTGTAACGGTTCGCGTCGATGCTGTATTTAAACAGCCGCCTGTACCAATTGCGGTATAGGTTATCGTGGCAGTGCCGGGCATAAGCCCTGTAACCGCGCCGCTCCCATCCACAGCGGCTATGGCTGTATCGCTGCTTGACCAGGTACCTCCGGCATCGCCGTCGGTAGAAAAATTAGTAGTGATGCCTTGACAGATATTTTGGGTTCCCGACAGATTTCCGGAGTTCGGCGGCGCTGTTATGGTTAACGTGACCGGTGTTCTAACCGCGCTTGTACAGGTGCCGTTATTGCCCTGTGCATAATATGTTACGGTTCCCACTGTACTCAAAACCGGAGAGGCCACACTATTTCCGCCTGACAAAGCATCGTACCATGTAACCGACTGCCCGGCAGGAACACTTGCTGCCGCTGTTAAGACAGTCGGAGAACAGCCTTCCAATACGGCCGCAGCCGCAACGGGTATGCTGGCAGCTGTCAGAGTAATCAAGGCGCTGTTTGATACGTTTCCTGCTGCATCCCTTCCCAGATAAGCAATTGGCGTTGGACTGATGACACTGGCGGATTCGGGCTCGAAACTGACCTGACCTGCCGAATTAGCTTTCCAGGTCCCTTCTCCGGGAATGGTTATGCCTACAATATCACCAAAACCATCTATTACAATATTGGTTCCATTTCCGGGATTTACCAAACCCACTGACGCGGGAACGATCTCACTTCCCGTGGTGTCGTTTGCCAGAACATCTATAAATCCTGAAGAAAGTCCGGCATTGAAACAGGCCGTATCAGGCGTTGCAGCCGGAAGGCCTATTGCGTAATCTTCCACCTCGCCATTAATAAAAGCACCTCCGGCATCTGAGGTGGTCAGGGCTTCTGTAGTGACTCTTAGTCGTAAATATGTATGCGCGCGGCCGGCTGTATTGGTTAAAACCGCATTATTCCAAGTCAGGCTCACATTTCCTGAAAAAGCACCAGCCGGAGTAACTGCAGTTGTTCCCTCAGAAGCTTCAAAAATGCCATTATTGTTCCAATCTATCCAGGCGGCATAATGGGCCGGCAGTCCTGTATTGTTGGTAAAAGACGGGGTGACGGTATAAGTGCTCATAGTCTGTCCATTATTTAGTACCGGCGGCAGCACCTGAAGACCGTCATCATCGATAGAGGCATCGGCCAAAACAGAAGGAAGTCCGTCAGGTTCCGAAAAATTAGTATCGCCCAGCCAAAGGGTTCCCACCACGCCATGTGAAGCTCCACCAGATGCTAAAAGTGTTTTATAACTGTCCGGAGCATCCCCAAAGTCCGAACTGATGGTTATCACAATGGGACTCAGTCCAGATGCCTGTACATTGGCCTGTCCGGTAACACTCCAGATACCGGTCATTAGGAAAAAATCGGTTACCTTAGTACTGGAAGAAGGAGGCGTAAAAAGCACCTGATGGTTTAAATCATCCGGTGTGCCGGAACCGCCGTTTACGGTCTGTCTCCGGATTGTCATTGCGCTGGGAAAAGCAGCCGCGGCGGCCGAACCGATCGTATTTCCTACCAGTGTTCTCCAGCTGTGCGACGCCGAAGCAGTATTAATGGACTGATTCACCAGCTGGGTGGTGGGTCCGCTGATGGCATAGGGCACAAAAGTGTTCCCATTGTAGCCAAAAAAAGCAACCCATTCTGCATTTCCATTTGGAGTTCCATGAACCCCGTCAATATCCAGAGCCAGAAAATTAATGCTTTCGACAGGCCTGTCAAAATAGATTCTAAAACCAATGCTTGAGGAGCAGTTATTTGCCATACCGTTATCCGCATTGAGCGTATTGGCCATCTGGATTTTGGTAAAGTTAGACGGCGTGTGGTCCCCGACGTAAGCAGGCAGTGTCACCCCTGTAAACAAACCGCCAATATCAGGTCCTGCAGTTCCTGAACCTGAAGGCCCTGTCGAATGGGTTGCCCCTCCGGTGGCAATAAGTTCCGCTTTTACCACTGTACCGTCTGGAAGTCTTTTCCCTGCCGGCATTGCACTTAAAATATCAGCAATAGAAAAGCTGTAATTCGTCTGTGCCGATGCACCTGTCATCAGCAGCAAAGCCGTAAATACTAAAATGATCTTAATTTTATTTTTCATCATCTATAAATTTTAATACTAGGTATATCTCTTTCAAATAGCGCTGTTCGATATTACAATGCTGTAATAATAAATTCGCTTCGCCTGTTGGCCTGATGCTCTTGTTCTGTACAAGGAACGCCGTCCGAACATTTATTCACCAATTGGTTCTCTCCATATCCTTTTGCAGAAAGCCGGCCGGGCGCAATGCCGTTTTTAACCAGCCATTGCAGGGTTGATTCTGCTCTGCGGGCCGATAAAGCTTCATTGTATTGGCGGGAGGCCCTGCTGTCGGTATGGGATCGGATATCGAGCTTCATCGTCGGATGCGTATTCAAAACATCCAGTATTTTTTCAAGATCAAGCGCTGCCTCGGTTCTGATAGTAGATTTATCCAAATCGAAATAAATCATTTTAATGCCGAAACATTTTCCCAGGTCATCGCCCACCGTAACTTTACAGATTGATTTTTCCAATTGGATCGGAAGGGTTGTTTTGCCGCTTTCTGTTCCAATGACCGCAATCACTTCTTTGGTGCTGTATTCTGGTTTCTCAGCCCTTACGTAATATCTTTTGCCACAGTCCACAGAAAAACTGTAGTGTCCCGATGCATCTGAAACGACAGCATTGACCGGTGAGAGATCACTGTCCAGCAGGGTAACTTTTGTATCTGCCAGCACCACTGCTGAAACTGCATCGGTAATGATTCCTTCAAGCTCCTGAAGGCATTTCAGCCTTCTGGTCTCTAAGAATTTATAAATGTCGTCGGATCCCTGTCCGCCGTCTCTGTTGGAAGTAAAAAATCCTCTTCTGGTCTGCGGATCGATGCTGTAGGCAAAATCATCTTTTACAGAGTTGACATCAGCCCCGACATTCTGTATATGGGTTATGTTGCCGCTGTTGTCCATATTGGCGGTAAAAACATCCAATCCTCCCAGTCCGGGATGCCCGTCAGATGCAAAATAAATCTCGTTATCTGAATTCACAAAAGGATAGGTTTCCTTTCCTTCCGTATTAATACCATTTCCGAGATTCTCAGGCGTGCCAAAACCGCCGTTTGGATCTATGCTGACTTTGTACAGATCTGATTCACCGAGCGATCCCGGCCTGTCAGAAGCAAAATACAGCGTTTTTTCATCCGGGCTCAAGGCCGGATGCGCCGTACTGTAATTATCGCTGTTGAAAGGAAGTTCGGTAATGTTGGTCCATTTACCGTTTTTTCCAAGTTCAGCCCTGTATATCTTTATTAAAGTCGTTTTGTTTTCATCTCTTCCCCTTTTTCCGCCGCTATAGTTGTTTCTGGTAAAATACACTGTTTTACCGTCTGTGGTAAAAACAGGCGATGCTTCGTGGAATCTGGTATTGACCGCTGACCTGAATTTCTTTGCTTTGGAGGCGCTTCCGGTTTCAGGATCCAGATCGGCACTATACAGGTTGGTAAAACATTCACCGGTCCACGTGTGCCTGCGTTTGATAAAATTTCCCGTATCCCGAGCAGAAGCAAAATATATTTTATTATGGTGTACAAATGATCCGTAATCGGAATACTTACTGTTGATGCCCGCATCTTCAATTTTGTATCTTCCTGAATTTGCCTTAATCTGATCCATATAGTGTACATTCTCTGCGAGAAGCCGGGCTCTGCTGTCATTCTGGGACTTCGTTTTAAATTCTTCCAGAAATCTATCGGCCTGGGCAGTTTCCCCAGCCGCTTTCAAAGACTGCGCGTAACGATAGTAATATTCGGGTTCCACAGCCGTGTTCATTGCAAAGAGCTCTTTGTACCATTTTGCCGCGTTTTCAAAATCAGAATTGAAATAATAGGCATTTCCCAGTTTTGCAAACAGGTCTTCGGATTTATAGCCTTTAGCCGCAACCTTTTCGTACGTCTTTATCGCGTCGATATAGGCGTAACTGTCGTACTTCCTGTCTCCGGAATCGACCTTTGCCTGCTGTGCGGCAGCCTGCAGTGAGAAACAAGTAATAACTGTAAAAAGTAGTATAGTTTTTTTCATAGTACCTGATTTTAGAAGAAACGGGGAGTTGTAATTCTGCTTTTGCCTGCCAAGAATTCATAACGCAGGAAAATTTCGTGCGAGCCTGAATTATAATGCCTTAACCGGGTGGTTTCATTGTCATATCCGTAACCGATATACAGTCCCTGGGTAATCTGAAATCCAGCCATTGCGCTTATGGCGGCGTCCCATCTGTAGGCGGCCCCCAGCGTCAGTTTTTCAAAAAACAGGAAATTGGCCGAAACATCCAGCTGAAGCGGCGCCCCTTCCACCATTTTCATTAATACGGCAGGTTTGAATTTTACTTCTTGAGAAAAATTAAAAACATACCCTCCCATTAAATAGTAATTGATCTTGTCCTTGTAAATGGCAGTATCAGTATCGTCATAGCGGTTGGTCTGAATAAAATTCGGAACTGATAATCCTACATATGCCTTATCAGAGTGCCAGTAAATACCCGCTCCGACGTTAGGGGAAAAATCATTATTGAGGTTTTGGAATTGTGGATCCCCCTGATCTGCAGGATTTAGTTTTGAGGCATCAAGATTAAAAATATCAGCCGTGCCTTTAATCCCAAACGAAAGTTTCCATGTCTCTGAAGTGGGCACGGTATAGGAAAGGTCTACAGAAAACTGATTCTCCGTTACTGGTCCTATCTTGTCATTGACCAGAGACAAGCCCAGGCCCAGCTTGCTGTTGTTGATCGGCGTGTTTACAGAAAATGAATTGGTTTTAGGCGCGCCGTCCAGTCCGATCCATTGATCCCGATGCAAAGCAAAAAGGCTTAAAACACCACGGGAGCCGGCATAAGCAGGGTTGATGTTTACGGTGTTGTACATGTACTGCGTATACTGTGCGTCCTGCTGCGCATAGACGGTGCAATACCCAAATAAAACGATAAACAAAAGTATTTTTTGACTCATATTCTTATCTTTTAAAGTTGACATATGGGCATGACGTTTCAATAGAGAACGTATCCCTGAGCATTTTAATGAACAATAGAGCATCGGACCTGCAGGTACTGTAAAGACAGCGGCCTGAAGATCGATCGTAACAAATTTTCTGTGTGGTAACCTTGAGAATAAAAAAAGACCGGTAAAGGTAAAGCATGCTGCTTTACTCATCAGGCGGTGCACTAGATTTGGCGGATAGCAGACTCAAAAACGGATCCTAAAGCGGAATAAAAATAGGGCGAAAAAGGAAAAACTGCTGCAATTGGTTTGGTAGGTCGGGCGTAGATCATTAAAGCACAAAGCAGGGAATCAGCTTATATATCTTTATTCACTGATCAGATGAATAAGATTTATGACACCAATAAACAGCTGTAATGCGTGAACAGAATTCATAACCATAAGTGACGATCAACTGGATAGTACAACAGCTCAAAAAGACCTGAACCAATTGATTTCGAAAAATAACATTCTTACATTTTTAAAACACAAACAGTATTAAATGTCTTACAAAAATATAAAAAAAACATACAAAATAACTGAAAATCAATTATTTAACATTTATTTCAATTAATTTACAAAAGTTCTTTTTTCTGACATTTAATTCTTAAATGCTGTATCCTCTCCCATTTACCATCCTATAAGACAAAAAAAATGAAAAGAATATACCAGGATTAGAGGTTGTATAGTTCCCAATACACCCACAAAAGACCTGCGAAACATGATTTTTTATTTCTGTTTGAACTCAGTGGGCCGCATGTTGGTCAACTGGTGGAAATTATTGCTGAAAGCGGCAATATTGGAATACCCGACTTCATAAGCAATCTCGGTCATGTTTAAATCCGTATCATTGATTAATTCCATGGCTTTGATAATCCGAAGCATTTTCAAGTACTGAATATAGGTAATATGGAGTTGGGCCTGAAACAATCTTGTCAGGCTTCTGACACTCATTCCAGCGCGTTTTGCCGTATCCTCTAAACTGAGACTTTCATTGAGACGGTTTCTAATGCTATTGGTTATTGCATTGAGCCGCTGGTCATCGGTTGTAGGAAGCTGAATTGAAAATTTCTTAAGGTTTTCTTTGGACAGCACATTCTTAAGAGTGGATAAAAACTCAAACTCCCAGGAGCCTTCCGCATAATCACCCTGCCATTTTTCACTAAAGGAAAGCATTTCCGACAAAAGCTTGCTCACGGGGTAAATTCCCAGCTCATCATAAAAATCACCGGCTTTTTGCTGCGGAAAATAGATATTGATAATATACAGATCCTGTGTATTAAACATCAGGTTATGCGGGTAATTTCCCGGTATCCATATATAATGGTTGGAGGGAATGTACAAGTCTCTTTCCTGGGTCTGCAGATAGGCAATGCCGCCATACACCAGTAACAGCTGCGCTTTGTCATGCTGATGGGAAGGCAGACGCTGCTCGGTCTGCTGCCGCATGACCAAAATTGAATCAGGATTCTGATCCACGGTATCTATGAGCTGGCTTAGGGTTTCCATATGGCCAAATATAACAAAAAATAGGCTATTTATACAAAAAGACAGAGAGCCGCCCTGCATAATTTTGCTTTGTAAATAGTAAAACCGTTATGATGAAAAATACAACCCTACCTCCGGAGCAGCAAAGAAAGCCTGAAACACCAGATCCAAATGACAAACCTGCAGTATCAAGAGAAGCCGAAGAAATCGACACAACCCATATGTTTTGGTTTACCTGCGCTTACTGCGGTCCTTTTTTACCCATGATGGATTGGAACTTTGTCCTGAATGAGCTAAGAAGGCTGTTCCATAAGAAATCCGCTAAAATGAAGAACAAAAACAGTAATGATAAAACAGATGAAACACTATAAAACAGCCGCATTTTTTTGTATCATCCACCTGATGGTACTGGTGCAGCCGCTCCAAGCACAGCATACAGCAGACACCCAGACATTAAGTCTAGAAGAAATATGGAAAGCGGTCCAAACCCATAACCGCCAGCTCAAGCTTTCGGATTTAAACCTGCAGCAGAGCCAAATAGAAGTAGTAGAAGCCAAAGACCGCAGGCTGCCGGAACTGACTCTGGGAGCAGATCTAAAACTCAATTCTAAATTTTTACTTTACGATGATGGATTGTTCTCCTCACCGCAGGATGTGCCGGTAAGAAACTATGGTTACGCAGCAGGATACAGCCTGAATTTCAACCTTTTCAACGGCGGTAAGGACCGAAGAAATATCACCATGAAAAAGGAAGAAGCATCCCGCAGGCAGTATGAAGCTGACCTGCAGCGGCACAGCGTAAAATACCATGCGGCGGCCGCTTACTTTGATTTGTATAAGGCGCTGCACTTCCATGATTTTCTTACTGCTGAAATTCAAACCGAAAACAAACAGCTTACCCTTATAGAAAGCCTTCATAAAAACGGTACTGTACTCAAAAGTGATGTGCTGAGAAGCTCCGTAAAAGTATCACAGCTTGAACTGAGCCTTTCCCAAATCGACAAGAAAATTGAAATAGCCCGACAGCGCCTCAATATTCTTATGGGACGTGATCCTGAAGCTATACTAATCATCAATTATCAAGATGCTATTTTATTGGACGACATACCTCCTGCTCCCTACAGCGATTATGCCGCCGCAACGCTGAACAAATCACCTGAATATCAAATCGCAAACAGCGACATCAAATGGAGTGAACTCAATATCAAGCAGATCAAAACAACACTGTTGCCCAAAGTTTCCCTCTACTCGGCCTACCAGTATACCTATCCGCAGATCTCCTTTTATCCGTACTCCAATGATCTGTGGGGATTCGGCCAGACGGGTATCAAAGCACAGTTTGCGGTTGATAATCTCTACAAAAGCAGACATTCCATAGCTCGTGCCCAAATGATTTTTTCACAGGCAAAAGAAAAAGCGGACATGAAAAAGGATGACATCCTCCTGCAGCTCAAAGAGGCATACCTGCAGGAACAGCAGGCTTTGGAAAGTGCGGCAACAGCCGAAAAAAACATTGCAAAATCTACTGAAACGGTCCGGGTTATCCGAAACAGCTATCTGCATCAGGAAGCCCTTCTTACCGATCTTATGGAGGCCGAAAATGCTTTATTGGAAGCCAAATTTAATTTAACAACGGCGCAGACAGACCTACAACTTGATCATATCCGTCTGCTGGCCATCGCAGGAATCCTTTAACAACAAAAATTATGAATAAAAATAAAACAGATAAAAGTATCGTGATGCTGACCCAATGGCTGGGAATCGCATTATTGGCAGGAATCTTTATATGGGGCGCTGTCTATTTGGTAAAAGCATACCGCTATGAACAGACCAACGACGCTCAAATCGATGCGTACCTGTCCCCTATAAACGCAAAAGTCGGCGGGTATGTCCATGCCGTTTATTATAAAGACAACCAAAAGGTTGCGAAAGGAGATACACTGGCGGTGATCGAAGCGGACGAATACAGGCTGAAAAGGGATGCCGCGGCAGCGGAACTGCTGAGTGCCAAGGCAAAAATTCCTATCCTGGATGCCGGCGAACAGACCCAGCGCAAAAGCATGGCCGTCATAGAGGCACAGCTGGCAGGTGCCATGGCAAAACTGAACCAACAGCAAAAGGAATACGAACGGTATAAAAATCTTCTTGCCGATGCATCCACCACCCAGCAGAAATTCGACAACATCATCGCGTCGTTATCCATCACACAATCCGATTACAACCAGACAAAAGCTTCCCTGCAGGTGGCCGCGTCTAAATTAAGTGATTTCAAAGTACAGCGTAAGGCTCTTCAGGCCGAAATACAAATCAAGCAAGCGCTTCTTAAAAGACAGGAGCTCGACATTCGATATACAGTGATCACCGCACCTTTTGACGGTCAGATCGGTAAAAAAAACATCCAGACCGGACAGCTGCTGCAAGCCGGACAGACCTTAGCCTTTATGGTCAGCACAGCCGAAGAAAAATGGGTAATGGCCAACTTCAAGGAAACACAGATCGGCAGTTTCAGGACCGGACAGAAGGTGTTTATAGAAGTCGATGCTTTTCCGGCAGAACAGTTCAATGGGGTTATCGAATCACTTTCCCCGGCAACAGGTTCCCGTTATTCGCTATTGCCTCCTGATAATGCTACGGGTAATTTTGTAAAAATTATCCAGCGTATTCCAGTGAGGATCAAACTGACCGACACCCCTGAAAAAACCGCTCGACTTTCTGCGGGAATGAATGCCAATGTTTATGTTATAAAAAATTGAAGATGCAGGCACATACACTACCGATTTTTAAAACATGGGTGACCGAATGGACGGCAAGATTCGTGATAGGCTGCATTCTGATGACCTGCCTGTTTAGTTTCGCTTTTTACAGCAGTCCGTCTGTCGTTATGGGCTATTACGGCGTACAGCCTGCCGATGTGCAGTACGGCATGGTAGTCGTCTATGGTTCAACGGTTGCTTTTCTGGCACTGGATTTTCGCATTGTAAAATATTTTGCACCCAGAAAATACCTGCTTGCAGCACTCACCGTTAACTCATTATGTTCTATTCTCTGCTATCATTTCAAAAACTGGACGCTGTTTGTCAGCTGCCAGTTTTTACAGGGAATTACCTGCGCCTTGATGTCTGGCATCGTACTGCAGCTTATTTTTCCAAGACTGCATGCTGCGCGCGCCAGAGTTATTGCCTACAGCCTTCTGTACGGATGCATCCAAATCGCTGTGCCCTTTTATTGCATCTGCAGCAGTATAGTACTTCACTTCCTGGATTTCAACTGGCTGTTTTACGGATTTACTATCCTGCTGATCATCCTGGCCCTTATTATACTGCTTACCAT
Source organism: Flavobacterium sp. 22659 (assembly GCF_052044235.1). Lineage (NCBI taxonomy): Bacteria > Pseudomonadati > Bacteroidota > Flavobacteriia > Flavobacteriales > Flavobacteriaceae > Flavobacterium > Flavobacterium sp. 22659. The sequence goes on along the minus strand of NZ_JBQEMU010000020.1, from coordinate 108,769 downwards.
GAACAGTAAAGCTAGATTTACAAAAAAAATACCATTGTATCAGGTGGATTGGATTGGCTATATCTTATATGTATCGTTTATCCTGATTCTGGGATACATTCTGGTATATGGACGGCAGCTGGGATGGCTCGACAGCCAATTGCTACTAAACCTAAGCGGAGGCAGTCTGATAATCCTGTTTCTTTTTATAATCAGAGAGCTGAAACTCAAAAGACCCTTACTTAACCTGCGTATATTTAAGGCAGCGAATTTTGTTACGGGTCTGCTGCTGCTTTTCGCCTTCTATATATTCAAAGGAAGCACGGGGCTGGCGTACGGCTATCTTGAAGTGATTCTAGGAACTGATCCGCTCAGTACCATTCCGATTTGGACTGCGGTAATTTCAGGAACTGTCATAAGCATGTTTGTAACAGCCCGCTTTGTGCTGATGGGCTACAATCTGATCCGGATTATAATAATCGGTTTTGGCATTATGGCCCTGTATTACATCAGTATGATCCTGTTTGTTTCGGTACAGGGTGAAACAACTGATTTTATTCTGCCCCTGTTTGTTTACGGCGTGGCAACCGGTGTGTTATTTGTCCCTATAGTCTCTTTCACAGCCTCGTCTGCACCGCCCGAAATGGCCATCCATGCCTCACTTGTCGGTATACTGGCCCGATTCACCGGTTTTACCGCCAGCCTGGCATTCAGCAATGAGCTTCAATTATCGGCAAAAGCAGCCGTAAAGGAAAAACTTCGTGAAGCAGTAACCCAAACCAATCCCCAGCTGGCTCTTACTTTACAGGACATCCAAAGCCAGTACCTAAATCCGGGCGGTGATGCCTATGTCTCAAAAACCATGGCAGACGGCTATTTCAATCAAATGACTGCGCACCAAATACTAGCGCGTACCGTCAGAGATTATTATGACTGGATGCTGGGCGGGCTCATCATTACGATCGTCCTTTTACTGCTGCTGCCTCACATTCAAAATGTGGTTCTAAAATTAAAAAAAAGCAATATTCCTTATTAAACTTACAGTAACGCACCTTCTTCCTGATACTAAAAAAAGCCCCTGAAACAAAAATTTCAGGGGCTGCATTGGTTGATAGACTTATTTTATTTCGATCTCACAGCGCGGATCAATTTTGCATTGCGTTTCTCGGCTCTGGAATTCTGAAGCGACAGCACCGCCCAGATAGCAGCCGGAATCCAGCCGATCAGCGTGATCTGCAGAATCAGGCACAGCAGCGCAGTTAACACTTTACCACGCAGTAAGAAGGACAACGACGGAAAGAATATAGCAATTAAGGTCATCATAATAAATAGTTTTAGGATCTTTACAGTTAAATGCGATACCAATAAAGTATCTTAAAAGATGAGTCGACACAAAACCTGTTTTGTTTCAAAAACAGTATACAAATTTACACCTCAATAGGATCTAATCTTTTTGATCATCTTCTCCAAGGTCAATATGGCAATAGTTTTATCGTTGTCTTCTGCATTATAGGACTTACTGCGAACCGACTGATACGACAAGTCCCTTTTAAAAGCCGTTGATAAATGGGGTACAATTTTTTTAAACACCAGACTCATGGATCTGGATTTCACCACGCGCGCTTCATCGGCTGCCCGAAGAATAATACCGATCTGATCGGCAGACAGATCACATTCGAGCTTGTTTTCCGTTTTAGATTCTCCCACTGCCTCTTTAGAGGCAACAGACAAAAGTTCCAGCTGCTTTTCCAGATATTGGATTTCATTTTCAAACCAGCTGCCGACAACTGTTTTAATATGCTGCATTCCTGCTTTAAAAAACAGTTTTTCATTGGAATAAATCTGATTGAATTCCTTCCAATAAAAAGAAAGCAGACTGAGTTTTCCGGCAATATCTTCTTCCAATTCCACTTTTGAAACCAGACGTTTGATGAGCAGGTTTATATAAACGGAACTATTAAAATTCAACCCAATGAGTGTTTGATCAAGCGCAGAAAACACTACCTGTTCTTTGAAATCAGCGACCAGCAACAATTCACCTAAGAGCGTTCTTTCATAGAGCATCTGGCGAAATGTTATCCTGTCTCTTTCCTGCATGGAAAATGATTCTAGGATTTCCTTGATCACCACATTTAAAACCAAATTCATTTCATCATTTTCCGCTTTTCTTTTCTGCAGTTTTTTTAATTTCAGCTGCAGCTCTTTTCTGGACACCAGCAGATAGGTGATCGGCACCCGCTCATCTAAACTCAGATAACTGGAAAACCGTTTCTCTAAAAACGACAGCAGCTCGTCCAGACATTTAATAATAAAATCGGCAGTTTCTGATACAGAAGGTAACTGGAATACCCTGTGTCTTTGATTGTCCAGCATCGTATCCAAGAGAAAAATTAAGGTCGAATGATACTTTCTCACCAAAAGCCGGATCTCCCTTTTTCGTCCCATACTAAATACCTCATTTTTAATCCGTACCTGAATCCTCCCCGACTCTTTTACAGCATGTTCTGAAATAACAGCCAGCTCAGCTTCTGACAGCTGGCTCAGATCTGTTTTAGCGGGGTTAAAATGCACCAGTATCAAAGCATCCAGCCATTCTAAAGGATAGTTATGGTTCATCATTTTCATGTTTTAATTGCAGTTAACAGTTAAGACTAACGACTCTTAAATTTCTCTACCGCATTTGAACGATATTCTGACGGCGTACAGGACATTAAGTTTTTAAAGAAAACATCAAATGCTGACAAAGAACTAAATTCCAGTTCTTCTGCTATTTCAGCGATTGTAAACGGTGATTCCTCAAGCAGAGTGACTGCTTCAGCAAGAATCGATTCTGCTACCAGCCTCTTGGCAGTTTTACCCGTGACCTCTTTGACTGCCCTATTGAGATAAACGGGAGTAACGTACAGCGTCCCGGCGTAAAATTTGACGGTATGGTACTTACGGCAGTGAATCGACAGCACCGTTAAGAACTCCATGGCCACCTTTTCTGCTCTGGATATATGCAGTACAGTAGAAGCGAGATATTTTGCATAAATAAATTTCAGCTCGACGAGTACCAGATTAGAACTTATACGTCTGAGCTCAATAGCAAAATCATCAGATTTCACGACATTGCCTTCAGCCTGAAGCAACCTGCATATCAGGGACAGCAAGAGGTAATCGGTTTGATCCAGATTGATTTTAAATGCTTTTTTGCTCCATAAATCTTCAAAAGACTGCTTTTCTATAAAATGAATACGATCATTAGGAAAGCTTAAGAAATAAAACTTCAGTTTTTCTCCAGCTTCTATTTCTCGGTACCGAGATCCTTTTGGAAAAACCATTAAATCAAACGGTACTAAATATTGAATGTCTTGTTCTATTTGTATTACAAATGTGCCTGATTTAATGAGCAGCATTACAGTGTCCTGCATTTCAATAAATTCCCCCAAAGGAAACTTTACCGCATCCTTTTTAACCATATAAACAGCTGCCCCAATCTCAGAAAGTTGTTTTATTTTAGTATTCATTAGATCTTTAAGCATGGCCTTGTTACTTGACCAGCCTAAAGAAACTGCCCCTGCTAGTCCTTAAAAAATCGTCTTACTCCAACATAAAACAGAGCGTAAAGATTAAAAAGGACAGTAATATAAAAGAGATAAACAATAACACGGGTGTGCCCCTCCTCATAATATATCTTTACTGTAAATTCCCGTATGCCTTCACCTCCAAAAAGACCTATTAGGAAATAGAGACTTAAAAGATTCAAAAGGACAAGAGAGAGGAACAATATAGTGGGTAGTTTCATTTTAAGCTGTTAATTATTAATGACTAAAGAACTTTATCTAAAAATGCAGTTATGAAAACAATCGGGACTTCATTTCTGCAAAAAAATGGTTTTACCGCTTTATTTCCATGAAGAATATCCCAATCCTTATCTTTACGTTCTTCTTCTGAATACAGCGAATATCTTGAGATAGAGGCTACAGTAAGGATGGTTTCTGTTTCTTCAGCCGTAAAAGCGGTATCTGCAAGCACCTGATTCTCATATTCCAGTATATAGGCGCAGATCATACTGAATTCTTGTTGTCTCTTGTTCATAAGATTTTGAAGAAAGCTGATTAGGTTGTCTTTTGCATACTGTTGCAGCGCGCTGTTTTGGACCGTTAGAATCATGCTGTTATCAGGATTCTCCAGTATGGTCTGCACCATTTCATCAGTAAATGGTATAAGCCTTTGGGTCACGCTTGCTGCCCTATGACTCTTTGCGGCGATCTGTCTAATCTGCTCACCAAGCTCCGGCACGGAATTGGGAAATCCATGCTTCTGATAATAAAGCTGCAACGCTTCCAAAATCATTTCCCCTTCATGGTCAAAGGGATTCAATGGATTGGTAGACTGGCGTATTTGAACAATATCGCTCTCAGCAGCATTCGACTGGTAAACTGCTGTCTCTACATCTGCTTCGGCAGAACATGAAAATAAAAAAACTGACAGCATAATGCATATAAAACTGGTTTTCATGATTTGAATGGTTTGAAGGTGAATGGGAATTCCTTCCCAGTTCCTTTCATCCGGATAAGCAGAACTTTTATCCGGCACCCTGCCGGACATTTTGCTTTTGAATTCAAGACAAAACTATGGCGATGGAAAATCTCACGCAAGACTGCATCTGCGGGTTTTCGGCATTTTTACCATGGATTTTCCATAAATCCGCACTGTATTTTTCAAAAAATAAAAACCTATTTATCAGTTGTTTATGTTACATTTATATTAATTTAAAGTAAAATTATTCATCTGCTTTAAACTAGAAGTGCAGCTTCAATGCTCAGTTTAAAATTCAAATACAGCCCAACCAATGAATAGACAAAATTCACTTATTCTATTGCTGCTGTTTTTTTATTCTGCCACGGCTCAGGAAAACAGCTTTAAAATTCCCGATTCACTAAGGAACAAAAATTATGAATACCTGGATAACCGCTTCTACACACTGAAAAGAGACAGCGCACGGGCCTCTTTTTATGCTTATGCCCTGCTCGATAAAGCAAAAAAGGAACAGAACGCAAAAGAGATTCTAAACGCATACCAAAACATGATGCTGATTTCTTCAGAAAAAATGCGGCTGACCTACACCGACAGCATGATACATACAGCTAGAAAATCTAATGACATCGCTCTCATTGGAGCTGCCTACTTAAGCAAAGGCACTGTCTATTATGGATTAAAACAGCAGCAGCAGGCTATGGATAGTTATCTTATGGCAAACCGTTACATTTCCCAGACCAAAGATCAGTATCTCATCCATAAAGTTAAATACTGTATTGCCCTGACAAAATTTTATATAGGATTCTACGATGAAGCTGCCTCACTGCTGCAGGAATGTACCGACTATTACAAGCAGGCCCAGCCCAAACCTTATCTGAATTCGCTTCACTCACTCGGACTGTGCTATAACAAAACCGGAAACTACGGAAAGTGCACCGAGATAAACGAGTTTGGAATTTCAGAATCCAAAAGACTCAAAATAGAAGACATGATTCCTTACTTCATGCATTCTGAAGGCATAAATGAATACTTTAAAAAAAATTACGGCGAATCGATCAAAAATATTGAACACTCACTGGAACAAATAGTAGAGAACAAGGATTTCGGCAATGAAGCAGTTGGATATTTTTACATCGGAAAGAGCTACTGGGCGCTCCATCAGAAAGAGAAAGCTGTTGTTTACTTTTCACTTGTAAACAAAATCTTCAATGATAAAAAGTACCTCCGCCCAGATTTAAGACAGGCTTTCGAATTGATGATCAACTATTATAAAAGCAGTAAAGACACCGATAGACAGCTGTATTATATGGATCAGCTTCTCAAAGCAGATACCCTGCTGACTGAAACCAACAAATATATTATTGGGAAAATCCATAAACAATATGACACCAAAGAGCTTATACTGGAAAAGGAAAGAATTAGAACTGAAAATGAGATTATGACAGCTCAGCTCATTTGGGAGCGATATTATGATATGATCTTTGCAGGAGTATTCTTAGGAATGTTTATCATCATAATAGCCGTCACTTACCGCTACCAGAAAATTAGAAAAATATATAAAAAGAACTATCAGCTGCATATCGAAGAGCAGCACAGAAATTCAAAAAAGATGCAGGCAAAAATAGAAAAAGACCCTATCGCGAATATAAACCCTGAAACCACTGCCCTGCTTTTAAAACATCTGGACAACTTTGAACAGCATAAAAAGTTTCTGGAAAAAGACTGGAACCTCAGTAATTTATCAGCCGCCTTTAATACCAATCCCAAATATATCGCCGCCATCCTTGAACATCATAGGGAAAAGGGCATCAATGACTATATAAACGGACTTCGGATTGAATACATCATGAACCTGCTTCAAACAGAATCCAGATTTAAATATTACACTTATGAAGCATTGGCAAAAGAGGCCGGTTTCAGCACTACAGAACGATTTAAAAAAGCATTTTTAGCTAAAATGGGATTCCCACCCTCCTACTTTATCAATAAACTAAAAAAAGAAAAAGAATGATTACTTTCTCCAAATATTTCTAGGATATGTTTTTTTACTTTTTATTTTTGCCCAGTAATTAAAAAAACAGAAACCATGAAAGATCTAATCGCAAAAATTAACACTGAAATCGAAACATTCAAAACAGAATCTGAATCTCTATCAGAAAAAGGAGTTAAAGCTGCCGGAGCACGAGCAAGAAAATCATCACTTGAAATTGAAAAACTATTAAAAGAATTTAGAAAAGTTTCTATTGAGGACTCTAAGAAATAATTTTCAGCAGTCTTACATAATTTTAATAGAAAAGAATGGGGCTTTGAAGCTCCATTTTTTTAAGCTATTTTTTATATAGATTCTGTCTGTTAAGCGCTCATAACGTGAGCTATATTTTTAATTTTGCAGGAGGCCGCAGGCGTTAGGCGTTTTTTCATATAACAGCGAAGTGTTTTTTTTATTCGTTTACGATTCCTCTAAAATATTAATGGATTATCTAGATTGTTCACAAAAAAATAACCATTATTATGAATATTAGAATTACTATAGCTATTATAAATGTCAGCCACATTAATATTTTCTCAGCAAATGTAATTAACCAAGCTTTTTCGAAATTTTTGAAATGTTGTAAGCCTCTAGCACCTCTGCGATTAAATCTACTTTTTGTAATGACATATCTAATTATTAGACATATTATTAAAAAAATAACTCCCACAGTAATCATGTTAAACTCCGATTTATCAATGCTCATAAATTAAAATTTAGTATCTTGATTATGAAAGACGAAATTTGGAAAACAAAAATTATTTTACATTCCCATAAGTATTAGTAAGCTACAAAATAATTCTTTTAATGGTGAAAGAGTACCGTATAAGTACCTGTTTTAAATTTTATTGAACATAAAAAAAGACATCCAAGCATCTTTATTTATTTATTTATTTATTTATTTATTTATTTATTTATAAGTTTAAAGAAATCTGAAAGTTTAATATTTCTTGCTTCACAAATTTTCTGAAGAGTATTTACAGGGATATTATAATCAACCTTTTCAGGTATCAATACTGTATTTTTAATCTTTCTAACAATACTCTCTTCAATTCCATGATCTAAACCAAATGCACGTTGAGACTTATAACTTTTAATCCAGTTATTAAAAATGTAAGTACATATTATTTTATTTGCCTCTGCCATTATAACAAAGTAAGTCTAATACAAAAAAAATAACGCGTACTAAAGTACGCATTTTAAATTATTTTGTTATATTTGCAATGAAATACATATTTTTGCGATTCTTCATATAAAATATTTGAAGCATTCGCTTTGAAACTTGCATTAAGAAACTGGAAAATTTTTAAGCGCGCAAGATGATAAGTGTTAATGCTCACGCCATATTAATATTGGCGTGGGCTCACTTGTATGCGCGCGGGTTATTCCAGTACCTTTAATGCATGATAAGTTGAGAACAACCCACGCCATCTATTTTTCTCCTCTTTCTTTCTTAGCACTTCTTCATTATTTCAATGTTTTGATTTTATTAACTTGTTCAACCCTGAAATAATATTGCCTGTGAATTAAAATCTAATATTAAGTTTAAACTCAAAAAAATTAAATGGCCCTCTACTTCGTCGCCAAACTAGTGTAGAGAGCCATATAGCTAATCAAATACCATTTAACTAACCAATCCCAATATTATGAATTATTTTTCATTATACAAGGATGGAAAAGCTCTTTATTGCCTAATTTTTACTGGAATACTGCTGTCTTTTTCATCCACGTCGGCCAAAAATTCCGCACAAACATTCAAAACGTTTTTTCAGCAACATCAGGTTCAGGGAACTGTTACAGATGGAACTGCTCCCCTGCCAGGTGTGACTATTGCCATAAAAAACAGACCTAACACTGCTGCTATTTCAGATTACAGCGGGCAGTACAAAATAACTGCTTCTCCCAATGATACACTCCTGGTTTCATTTATAGGATTTAAAACTGCCGTTATTCCCATTACGGGAAAACAGACCATTAATGTAAAATTGCTTTTTGACTCTACCACTTTACAGGAAGTAAAGGTCAACGCCGGCTATTATTCAGTCAAAGAAAGCGAACGCACCGGAAGCATAGCAAAAATCACATCAAAGGATATCGAGACCCAGCCAGTTGCAAATGTGCTGGCTGTAATGCAGGGACGTATGGCCGGAATAAACATCACGCAGACTACAGGAGTAGCCGGAGGCGGTTTTGATATCAAGATCCGTGGGCAGAACAGTCTGCGCTCTTCGGCCAATGCTCCGCTGTATGTAATTGACGGTGTTCCTTACTCCTCCAGCCCGATTGGTTCAGGACAGACCTCATCCATATTTCCCACCTCAACCAGTCCGCTGAACAGTATAAACCCAGAAAACATTGAAAATATCGAGGTACTGAAAGATGCCGATGCCACCTCTATTTATGGCTCAAGGGGTGCCAACGGGGTTGTTTTAATTTCAACTAAAAAAGGAAAATCAGGAAAAACCAGATTTACCATAACAAGCAGTACGGGAGCCGGAACCGTTACAAGATTTCTTAAGCTCATGAATACCGAACAGTATCTGGCCATGCGAAAACAAGCTTTCTTAAATGATGGAAAGCAGTATGGTGCTACCGATTATGATGTAAACGGAACCTGGGATCAGAACAGATATACCAATTGGCAACAGGAACTTCTGGGTGGAACCTCAAAAATTAATGACAATCAGGCCACAGTTTCAGGAGGGGCAAAAAACACCCAGTTTCTGCTCAGCGGCACCTACCACAGTGAATCAACGGTCTTTCCCGGCCGCTTCGGCTATAATAGAGGCGGTGTGCAGGTAAATATTAACCACAAATCAGAAGACAATAGATTTCAAATGACATTCTCGGGCGGATACACTTCACAGAAAAATAACCAGCCCGCTAGTGATTTAACTAATGCTACAAGATTTCTCCCTCCTAACGCACCTGCGCTTTACAATTCGGACGGAACTTTAAACTGGGAAAACCAGACTTGGGAAAATCCGCTGCGAAACCTTAACGCAAAATATGAATCGAAGACCAAAGACCTCATAGCAAACGCCCTGCTGTCCTACGAACTATCAGAAGGTCTAAATATTAAGAGCAGCTTTGGTTTTACTGATCTGGGCACTTTGGAAACCCGTACAGCACCTTCCACAATCTTTAACCCTGCTTACAATTTCACAAGCCAGAGATCAGTGCTGTATCAAAACCAAACGTCGAGAACTTCCTGGATTATCGAACCCCAGATTACTTGGGAAAAAGAATTCTGGAAGGGAAAAATAAACTTGCTGGCTGGCACTACTTTTCAAAACCAGATTACAAACACACTGTATCAGTCAGGAAGCGGTTTTAGTTCCAACAGCCTAATTTATAATCTTGCGGCTGCTAAAGTGATTACCATACAACTGGATGATGAAACACAATATAAGTATCAGGCAATTTTTGGCAGGTTTAACTATAACTGGCAGGACCGTTATATTGTAAACCTTACAGCAAGAAGGGACGGCTCCAGTCGCTTTGGCCCCGGAAGGCAGTTCGCTAATTTTGGAGCAGCAGGATTGGCATGGCTTTTCACAAATGAAAATTTCTTAAAAAACAGTTCTTGGCTTAGTTTTGGAAAACTCCGAGGCAGTTATGGAACCACAGGAAATGACCAGATTGGCGATTATCAGTTTTTTGATACCTACAGCACAACAGGAGTCAACTATGACGGCGTGACCGGAATTTCCCCGTCAAGACTTTACAATGCTGATTTCGGCTGGGAAATCAATAAGAAGCTTGAATTTGCAATTGAAACAGGATTTTTAAGGGACAGAATCTTTACCACGGCAGCGTGGTATCAAAACCGTTCTGCTAATCAACTGGTTGGGATTCCGCTTCCTGGAACAACAGGCTTTTCCTCTATTCAGGCCAATCTAAGTGCTGTTGTTGAAAACAGAGGTTTAGAATTTACGGTGCGTACCGTTAATTTACAGAAAGCACATTTCCAGTGGACAACCAATTTCAACCTCACCTTTGCAAAAAACAAACTGCTGAGTTTTCCCGGTCTGGAGGGTTCGACCTACAGCCAGCAGTACAGAATAGGAGAACCGCTCAATATTCTGCTCCTTTACAAATTTAAGGGCGTAAATCCACAGACAGGCATTTATGATTTTGAAGATGTAAACAACGACGGTGTAATATCTTCCCCTTATGACAGGCAGTATGCCGCCAATCTGAATCCCAAGTATTTTGGAGGCATACAGAATCAGCTCACTTATAAAAGCTGGAATCTTGATTTTCTTTTTCAGTTCACAAAACAACAGAACCGGATATTTCCAATGGGAACGCCGGGGATGATGTCCAATCAGCAGACAAGGTTAACAGACAGCTGGCAGACAACAGGGGATCAGACAGCGTACCAAATCTATACAACGGGGACAGACCGAGACGTTGTAAACGCCAATAATAATTACCTGCTCAGCAATGCAATAATAACCGATGCCAGCTTTATCCGTTTAAAAAATATTGCACTTTCCTATACTGTTCCGTTAACCCTGAAAGACACAAGCTGCAAGGTAATGCTGCAGGCTCAAAATCTGCTGACTTTTACAAAGTATCCGGATGGGGATCCTGAATTTTCTACTATTGGTTATCTGCCTCCTCTTAAAGTTGTGACTGCAGGGATACAATTAACCTTTTAAAAAAACATTCTTATGATACATTCTACTACTTCATTTTTTTCAATGCTGTCCATACTGCTAATGTTCAGCTCCTGCACTGATTTTGTCGAAGTTGACCTTCCAAAATCACAACTGACCGCACAAGCTGTATTTGATAATTATGACACCGCAAATGCCGCTCTTACCAATATTTATTCCAAGATGAGAGATAACGGGATTCTTAACGGATCAACCATAGGAATTTCAAACCAGCTTGGAAACTATGCAGATGAACTGACTGCTTATGGTCTGCCCTCAAATGCAGTGTTCACATTTTACGATAACACGGTTCCTGCTTCATCAACTGTAGTTTTGACATACTGGAACAATTCTTATAACCAGATTTATACCGCCAATGCCCTATTAAAAGGGATTGAAAACAGCATAAATTTCAGTGAGGACCGAAAAAAACAACTTCAGGGTGAAGCGCTGTTCATTAGGGCTTTATCACATTTCTACCTGCTCAATCTTTTCGGAGATATCCCCTATCTCAAAGAGACTGACTATGAGCAAAACACAAAAGTCAGCAGGATGACCGAAGATAAAGTGTATCAGAACATTATTACTGATTTAAACCAGGCAATGGAACTCTTACCGGAGAATTATACCTCTGCCAACAGAATCCGTCCCAACAAATCTGTCTGCCATGCTTTTCTGGCACGCGTTTACCTCTACAATAAAATGTTTGAGGAGGCCTCAAACGAAGCCTCTGCAGTGCTGAACAAAACAGAACTCTTTATAATGGAAAATGATCTTTCAAAGGTATTTTTAAACAATTCAAAAGAAACAATCTGGCAGCTGCAGACCTCTGCTGCGGGTCAGAATGCCGCGGAAGGATCCTTTTTTATTTTTCAGGCCGGCCCGCCTTCCACTGTAGCACTCACCCCTTATCTGCTGAATTCCTTTTCAAATGCCGATCTGCGCAAAACCAGCTGGATCAGGACTGTTACCAATGCAAATGGTTCATGGTCTCATGCATACAAATACAAAGAGCAGAATAACACTCCGGTTTCTAAAGAATATTCCATCATTTTTCGCACTGCTGAACAATATCTTATAAGAGCTGAAGCACGCATCCGTCAGGGAGAGCTAATCGGGGCAAAAGAGGATTTGAATAAGATCAGAAACCGGGCAGGTCTTCCCGGCACAGCTGCAGTATCACCACAGGAAATCCTAAATGCCATCCTTCAGGAAAGAAGATGGGAGCTTTTTACAGAACAAGGTCATCGTTTTTTTGATCTGCGCAGATTTGAGCAGTTAGATGCCGTGCTCTCAGAAGTGAAACCAGGCTGGGAGGCCACGGACAAGCTTCTTCCCCTGCCTGAGAATGAACTTAATTTAAATCCCAAACTTCTTCCTCAAAATCCCGGATATTAAACCTTTTATTATGACAGCATGTATTCCATTGAGAATCATTAAAATCTCATTTTTACCATTTTTTACCCTTGTTTCATTTTTTATTTTGCCATTAGTAACCTGCCCTTTAAAGGGGCAGGTAATGCAAAAAATGAAATTAGATCCATCCTTTTATAAACAATGGTCCAATTTTGAAATAGATCAAAAGGCACCCGATGAAAAATGGGTAAGTTACGGCATTAATTACGCCTACAGCTCCGATACGTTATTCCTGCGCAACGTTAAGGACGGCAGAACCTACAGCTTTCCTTCTGCTGTAAAGTCCTTGTTTACAAAAAACAATCTCTTCCTCTTTATGAAAGGAGATACCTTAACCACCATTAATCCTGAAAACGGAAAAAAGGACATCATCACATCGGCTGCTCATTATGAGTATTCCTATCCGAATAACCTGCTATTGGTTTATATTCGTTCAGGGGAAAATAAAGGCACCTTACGAGTTAAATCTCCGTTAGGTGAAACGTTTCTGGAGATACCTAATGTGACTAAATTTTCAATGAGTCCTTCGGGGAGCCGTTTGTTATATAACGTCTCATTCAATACAAGGAATTCGCTGTTTCTTACTGATCTTAAAAAATTATCCGTTTCAGAACAGCTGATAAGCACTGATGAAAACTATTATGACAATTTTACCTGGCAGAGAAATGATAAAGCCATCGCATTCTGCAGTAACTCAACAGCAGCAGATCCTGTCTCACTGTTTCTCTATACCATCGCTGATAAGAAAATGCATCAGCTTGATCCAGCCATATTGGATAATTTTCCTAAAGGAGCTTCCATAGCAGCCACTTCACGAAATAAGATGCTGATATCAGACGATGTGAAAAGGGTCTTTTTCTCTGTAAAAAACAAAAGCGAAGCGTCCTTTGATCAATTACCTTCAAAAGTGGAGATCTGGAGCACTGAGGACAAATGGATATACCCGCAGGAACAGCGAAACGGAAATTTTCCCTCCACTCCAAAAATAGCGGTATGGATGCCTGAACAAAAAGTATTCAGACAGATTACAGACAATAACCTTTCCTCTATGATGCTTTCCCCTGACTGCAGCTACGCTGTGCTGTCTGATCCAAAAGCCTATGAACCGCAGTTCGAATTTGAAGGCCCCAGGGATTATTATCTATTGGATCTAACCACCTTTGAAAAACATCTTCTTCTAAGAAAACAGCCTGTTCTATTGCATGACATTTCCATTTCGCCAACAGGAAAATACATCTCTTATTTTAAAGACAGGAACTGGTGCATTTATAATCTAAATAATAAAACCCATACCAGCCTTACTTCAAAAACCGGCATTCCTTTCTTAGGAAAAGTAATGGCGCTTTCAGCTGACAGCCCCTATGGAAATGCCGGATGGACTACTTCAGACACAGAAATTCTTCTTTATGACGAATTTGATTTGTGGGCTTTTAAACCAGATGGAACCCGAAGCAGAAGATTAACTAACGGCAGGGAAGCACAAATTAGATACAGACTGGATCTGAAACCTAAAACAATTAACCGCAAATACCTTTATGAAGGACTGCTGCACCAGCAGTATGATTTAAAAAAAACACTGCTGCTTCGGGGTGAAAACCAGAACGGCCAGACGGGATTTTATATCTGGAATGCCGCAACGGGGATAAAGACAATCATAGCGCGTGATTCCTATTTTTCCAATCTTATCACAGGATCAAAAGGAGAAACCTATTTCTGTATGGAACAGAAGTTTGATCTTCCTCCACGAATGATTGCTGTGAGAAACAATTCAAATGAAAAATGCATTTTCGAAAGTAATCCCCAGCATGCTGATTTTAGCTGGGGAAGAAGCGAACTTGTATCTTTCCAGAATTCAAAAAATAAAAGCTTAAAAGGTGTGTTATATTACCCGGCTGACTACGACCCAAATAAAAAATACCCCATGATTGTATATATTTATGAAATACAGTCCGGCGGATTGCACAGATACTGGAACCCTACACTGGAAAATGAGTCCGGCTACAATCCAAGTATTTTTACAGCAGCGGGCTATTTTGTCTTTCTGCCTGATATTGTACATGAAAAGGAAAATGTCGGTCCTTCCACTTTGGACTGTGTGCTTTCCGGCACAAAAAAAATAATGGAAAGAGGACACGTGGATTCTAAGAGGATGGCAATTATGGGACATTCCTTCGGAGGCTACGAAACTTCGTATGTTATCAATCAGACTAATATATTCGCTGCGGCAATAGCAAGCGGAGCCATTACAGACTTGACCAGAAGATATCTCACCGTAGGCATCAATACGGCAAGACCAGAAATGTGGCGTTTTGCATCAGGAGGCTGGCGCATGGGAGACAAAACACCCTTCTCCAGCCGGGAGGATTTTGACCGGAATTCCCCAATTGCCTCCATTGAAAATTTACAGACCCCTCTTTTAATGTGGAGCGGAAAAGAAGATACACAGGTTGATCCATTCCAGACCACAGCATATTATATGGCACTGCGCAGGTTAAACAAAAAAAACATCATGCTTCTCTATCCAAAAGAAAGCCACACACTTCTTAATCCAATTAACCAGAAGGATCTAACCATTCGAGTGTTAGAGTGGTTTGATTATTATCTCAAAGATGAAAAAAAAGCTGACTGGATCAGCGGTCATATTTAATTATTACGTAATCAAAACACACAATGCCGCTCCAAAACAGGAACGGCATTGTTTTTTTTAAAAGTTAATATAAACTTATGGCTGCTCCTGCCATAAGGTCTCCGTACAATTCCCATTATTGTCTTTACCATAGAGCTGGTTACCGCTAAAACTGCAGATAAACGTTCTTTCCTGATTATCACACTGTTTGACGATGTCCTGACAGTTACTAGGATTGTAAGCGTTCACAAGAACCATTTCTTTTTCTGCACGCTGCATTGAAGTGGTTGTAAAAGCTCCGATGATCCCCAATGCTGCTACCGCAAAAGGCATCATGTTTTTAAAAATTTGCGTTTTCATAATATTAAATATTAAGTTAACATTCGATCTACTTTTTTTTACAGGTTTTCGATCTAAATCCTGATACCGGCCGGTATATCTTGAAGTTCAAATCTTATTTTGAATCCTTTTTTTTCCATTTCTTCTTTTAAAATATCTTTAAAATCATATACCACTAAATCACGGCCTATTATCGCATATAAATGGGTGCGGGTTGTACTAAATGATTTCATTTTGTCATCCTTTAAATTATAAACCGGAAAGCTCAGTAAGTAAGCGTTCCTGCTAAAATCGTAGACATCGATTATCGATGCCTGATTCCATAGTTTATCATTTTCATATCTTCCTTTTATCTTTGACTGGACAAAAAGCAGATTCTCGCACACAGCGGCTTTGGCATTTACAACATAAGGAGGTGCTGCCATTTTTCTCTGCGTGCTGTCTTTTAGATAGGACACCTTTATTTTTGCCTTCGTTGTGGTGTCAATGGTGTTACCGCGCAAAGTCAGTCTGCCTGTGTGATCCGCTACAATAAATTCATTTCTGTACAGATACAGATATACTATTTTACGCTTTGTCTCACTGTATGTCAATATTCCATCCGTATCAAAAACGCCGTCTATCTGCTTTTGAAGCAAAGAGTCCTTATAAACCACTTTTGTATCCTCATTCAAATTGTATATCCCTAAAACATGAGCGAGGTTCTCACCATTGTTGGAACGAAACACTACAGCCGTACTGTCCATAGGTTCTGCCTGTGTAAAGTATGGCAGTCCTTCAAGTTCACTGTTAACTCTCCAATCAGAAACTTTTCCTCTGAAAATCGCTGGAACTGTTCCATCTTTCAGATAAAAATACTTTCCTCTGACGCTAACTGTTATACTTTTAAAAGCAGTTTTTTGGGGACTAAAAATAATCTGATGTACCTGCTCGTCCTGTAGTTTTTCATCCACAGAGACAACGTGAAGCGGGTTGGTATAATTTCCCAGATAAATTCTTCCCTGAGAGATTCCTGCAATATAAAAAGAATTAAACGTGAGATTTTTTTTAGACAGAAATGTGACCGGATGCTTTGCATAACGTCTTATAAAAGGATTCTCATAATGCATAATATCTTCTGAATGCAGGAATAAAAAAATCATGATTCCTGTACTGCAAAGACACAGAATAAACAAACTCCTAAGGGGTTTTAAATTATGACTGAAGATTGTTACATGATCAGCCTTGCTTTGCCAATAAACCGCTAATGCTGCCAGCATTACAAAAACAAAATTAAAAACCAGATGTACTTTCCAGCTCATATTCTCCAAAATCCCTCCACAGGAACAAGGAACAAAAGAACTGTAATTCAAAACGATGAATATGTATATCGCAAAAAATGTCATTAAGCTGAAAGCACCTAGAAGCCCCCATATCCTGAATTTAGGGATACAGAGCAGCAAAGCAATAAACAATTCTAAAATAAGAACTAACCATGAAATCCATGATGCAAAAGCACTTATCAAAGGTGACTGTCCAATCTGTACCTGAAAATTTTCAAAGTCAAGCAATTTACTCATGGCAGCATATACAAAGAGTATTACAAATAGATAACATATTACTTCAATGATTCTTTTTCTTAGACTTGTACTCCAATTCATAATTTATGATTTAAATAATAAAATAGTTCTCCAGTAATCTGTTTCACTTAATCTTTAACAAATTTAAAATCGTAAGATTTATCATTCATTATGAAAAAGTGATATAAATTTTCCAAAAACTGATATAATCCATTAAAACCTTTCTAAAAGAAAAACGCGCGGCAGATCGGCTAGATTTGCCGCGCAGCCGGCAGTAAAAATACAGGCAGCCTAAGACTGCCCGTATTACAATGTAAAAACAAACTCAGTTCTGCGCTACGTAGGAACTAAAGCCCTTAACAGCAAAATCAAGACATAAATTAAAGGCCGCCTGCCCTCTGAGCTGCGCTGTTCCTCCCATCAGTATGGAAGAAAGTTTTACCTCGTCATCCTTGTATTTTCTAACGTTCTGAAAATAACCTGTCACCGCATTATACGCACCAAACACAGTTCCTTTTGTAGTATCGGTCTGCTGCGAGGGATGGCTCATCGCATATTCAAACGCACTATCCACCATATTGTTAAAACAGGCCGATAATTCCTCATTTCTTTCCTCCTGCAGTCTTTTAAGCACTTCCCTGTTGGGAGCCATCGCATGCTGGATCAATTTTTTAACCTCCTGATCTGAAATACGGGTTTTAGCCCAGTAATTGAAAACGGCTTCCAGACTGCTGGACAGCGTGTCGTAAATTCCCATAACTTTATGCGCCTGCTCCAAACGGTCTCTTGCATTTGAGGTGTGGCGGATGCGCACCGTATTGGTTTTAGACTGCATGGCTGCATTAAGTGTATTAGCACATACAATGCGGATAGGCGTAAAAGCTGCCGTAATACTGCCGCTTCCGTCATGGGAAGTCGTCAGGAAAAGATACTTTTCAATCAGATCATCCTTTCCCACTCGGATATAATCAGGCATTTTGGCCGTGATAAAAATACGTTCACCTTTTCCCAGTACTCCTGCGGTTTCATACATGATCCCGTCACCACCCACTATACTGTCAAAAAAAGAAAAAGCATCCCTGTTCTGTACGATATGGTAATCTTTACCGACAACGCCCAGCACCGTATCGTTATCGGTGCGCACCGTACTGCAGTAATCCGGAACGTCCAGCCTGCCCGAATCTACAAAGTCCTGCGTAACAATGGGAGCAGAAGGCGTAAAAAGCCTTCTTTTCTCCACTTCAAAATCCAATTCCGCGTGCGCTATCGCTTCAGCGCTTGTCGGATACTTCTCCACTACCTGCCCCAGATTGTGCCAAGGTTTTTCCTTCACGCTGAAAAAACTGTGCTTTCCTGTCTGTTCATTGAAATAAATATGATGTGCCATGATTTCTGATTTTTAGATTAAACATCCAATTAAAAAGGAACCTCACTCCCTGCCTTATCATTACCGTTCTTCGGAGCAGTTCTGCCGTTTCCCTTCTTTCCGCTGACAGTACTTTCCAATTCATCCGCATTATAACTGCTTCTTTTTGCAAAAGCAACAATATTGATCTCATTCACATGAAAGTCAATACTTCCTATCGGATTCCCGTCGCTATTGATATACACGTGCATACCCAGCCTGCCCTGTAACAGCACCACCGCCCCTTTTTTAACCCACTGCCCTGCTTTCATGCTAATCCAATAGGAACAATTGATAAAAGTGGTCACCTGTTTGTACTCTGAACTTCCCGCGGCTTTGTAACGGTCATTAACCGCTATGGTGAAGTTCAAAACCTCTTTGTCTCCAGCTCTGCGTACTTCCGCATCCCTTGTAACCCTTCCTGTAATTTCCATAACCTTAAAATTTAATTGTGAATAAATAATTAATTACCAGCCGAGCAACAACTAATGATTCCCCAAATAAGATACCTAACAATAACCACTGCTCCGACTGCGAGCTTCCCTTAACTCCCGCTCCGCCCTTTAAATAAAATTGTTTTCAAAAGAAAAAACGGAAAAAAAGAAAGCACAGATCAAGCGTCAGTTAAAGGATGCGGAGTGCTATAAGTCCCGCAGGGCGGATGGAAAGGAAGTGGAATCCGTTATGCGCATGCAGCAGACGGCTGGCGCTATCTTGGCAGCCCTTTTTAGCCGTTTCGAATGAAAACCATTATTTCATTATAAATCATCTGCTTGCTGTATTTGAAAAAAGCAGATCATATTTACATAGGTTCAAAAATTTAATGCAGTAATAATTTTACATCTTCTTGCCAATCATAACAGTACAATCAATCTTTAGAACAAGTTATCTGGTTTTATACTATTTTTACATAAGCAATTTCCTGCTATCGGAATTTTAAATGAAAATAGGATGTTTGAATAATTCTAAACTACTTAACATGAAGAAAACTTTACTATTATTAGCTCTACTGGCGACCTGTTACATCTCATTTGGGCAAACAAAAGCAGATACCTCTGAACATCTGGCTTTTAAAGGCGTACCGATTGACGGAACATTGGAGGAATATGTTCTGAAAATGAAACAAAATGGATTCAGACATTTAAGCACTAACGATGGCACAGCAGTTCTTCAGGGTGATTTTGCCGGATACAAAGACTGCTATGTCGGCGTTTCAACATTAAGCAAAAAGAATCTGGTTCACAAAATTGGAGTTCTATTTCCTAAAAAAGAAACTTGGTCAAAACTTTCAGACAACTACTTTAGTCTCAAAGAAATGCTTACTGAAAAATACGGAGAACCTTCTGATGTTGTTGAAATGTTCGACGGTGATTCTTCCCTACAGCAGTCAGATGATTTTATTAAAATGCAGAAGGTTAAATTTGATGACTGTAAATACCGCTCAACCTGGCAGACCGAAAAAGGAAAAATAGAGCTGTCAATCGAACATGGAAGCACATCAAACTGCTTTGTCACCTTAGCTTATTTGGACAAAATTAATGGTACTGCAATAAAAAAACAGGCATTAAATGATCTTTAAAAAATAAAAAGCTAACAACAGAAGAATCGTATTTCACTTTCTGATTATTTATTGAGAAAAATTAATTTCGACAATATTGAAAGATTGCCACGTTCCTGCAATCAGCAAGATGAACGGTTGTTTAACAACCGCCTATCTTGCCACCAATTGCCTCGGAACTCGGCGGTGGAGAAACTTAAAAGCAAAGAGTTTGATAACAATGAAAATAAGATGATGAAAAGAGAAAATTCAAACAGAACACGAATCGTGGGACTGCGATTCACTCCTTTGGAGTATGCCGAACTGGAAAAAAGATTCAGAGCAAGCACCTGCCGAAAATTAAGTGACCACATCAGAAGCCACTTATTCAACAGACCAATTGTAGCCACCTACAGAAACCAGTCTTTAGACGAACTGATGGAAGAGACAGCTGTACTTACTTCCGAATTGCGGGCAATCGGCAATAATATCAATCAGATTGCCAGAAAGATAAACACGCTCAAAACAGCTCCTGATTTTAAAGGACATCTTTATCTGTTCGAGATCCAGAGAAAAAAGCTTTTTGATAAAATGGAAGAGGTATCAGGCCACACCCAGAAAATAGCAGAAAAATGGTTGCAGTAATAAAAACAAGCTCGTCCATAAGAAGCATTCTGAATTACAACGAAAATAAAGTTGAGATTGGAAAAGCGGAATGTATAAGTGCTGTAAATTATCCGCTGGAACTGGAAAAACTGAGTTTCACTTCAAAATTAAACCGCTTTCTAAAACTGGCAGAACTCAATACCAATGCGAAGCGGAACACAGTTCATATCTCGCTAAACTTTGATCCTTCGGAGAATCATTCGAAAGAAAAACTGGCTGAAATTGCAGACACCTATATGGAAAAACTGGGATTCGGCAGACAGCCTTATCTGGTATACCAGCATTATGATGCGGGTCATCCTCACTGCCATATCGTGACAAACAACATTCAGAGAGACGGAAAAAGAATCGATCTTCATTTACTGGGAGTCAGAAAATCAGAACCTGCCCGAAAAGAAATTGAAGAAATGTTCGGCCTTGTAAAAGCCGAAGGAAGAAAACAGAAAGAACACTTTTCATTAAATCCGATAGATGTCGGCAAAGTCCAATACGGAAAAGCAGAGTCCAGAAAGGCGATAAATTCAGTTTTGAATAAGGTTTTATTTGATTACAAGTATTCAAGCCTGCCTGAGCTCAATTCAGTTTTAAACCTCTATAATGTTCATGCTGACAGAGGAACTGAAGAATCGAGAGTTTTTAAAAATAATGGACTGCTTTACAAGATACTTGACAAGAATTCAAAACCGATAGGCGTGCCGATAAAAGCCAGCGAATTCTACAGCAGACCTACCTTAAAATTTCTGGAAGGAAAGTTTAAGTCTAATGAAGCAGAAAAAGAGTCTTGTAAAAAATATGTGAAAAATGCCATAAAACTTGCTTTCTTTCGCGAAAACATATTTTCTCCCGAAAAATTAGTCAATATATTGGAACGTGAAAGCATTCATATAATATTAAGAAAAAGCAAGGAAGGACAGCTTTACGGAATAACCTACGTAGACCATAAAACCAAGTCTGTATTCAATGGAAGTAGTCTTGGGAAAGAATTCAGTGCAAAAGGAATTCAGGAGAGCTGTGCCATGAACATTCTTGTGTTTGAAAAAAAGCATCAAAACTCTATTTCGGCAAATTCTGAAAATATTCAAAATATTGAATTAAAAGAATATGTCAACGAAAATCTGGCAGATATACTGCTACGTGGGGAGAAAGTAAATAATTACGTTTCCAACCAATTTAAATTAAAAAGAAAAAGAAGATACAGCGAAAAATTTAACAAAATTTGAGGAGGCGTCTTTTGCCTCCTTATACAACATCAAGGTTGTTCCCTAAATCTTATGATTTCAATTGTCCCTGCGCCATAGCATTAATAAAATCATAAATTACTTTCGGTTTTGATGAGGGAATTCATCATATTTTGAAACTTTTTAAGATTTAAAAAAAATAATTAAATACGACATTTGAACTCGAATGAAATTATTTATTTTCGAGTATTAGTTCGAGATTATATTTTAGTAATTTTACGCTCTATGAATAAGAAAACTTGCATTGATTTATATAGTGGTATTGGGGGATGGACTTTAGGTATGAAGCTCAACAATATTGAACATTTAAAATCTTTTGAATGGAATAAAGAATCAAACAGAACACATAACTACAATTTTGGAACATCTACCGAAGAAATCGATATTAGAAAATTAAATTTTGACGATTTACCACCAGTTGGTAGCGTTGATTTTGTGGTTGGAAGCCCACCTTGTACGCAGTTCTCGTATGCAAATAAAGGTGGTGGCGGTAATATTGAAGATGGATTAATCGATATGTATCAATTTTTAAAGGTGGTTCAATATTTAAAACCGAAATATTGGGCTATGGAGAATGTACCGAGAGTTAAAAATATATTGAAAACTATTTTAGACGAAAATCCAAAATTTATGGGATTTAAAGAAATGTTCAACTACATTGATGTGGTTGATTGTAGTCAATATGGGGCTCCTCAAAAAAGAATGCGGATGATAGCTGGAAATTTTCCTTTTGAATTATTTGAAAGTTATCGAAACCAGATAGAACCAAATACTTTAGGTAATGTGATAAAGGCTCTTAATTCAAAGATAATTATTGATCCTACATATAAATACGAATTAGACAGAGAAGAACTTTCTGACCATATTTTAGAGGAAAATTTACACTTTGAAGAATTAAGAATAAATAAAGAGTCAAAAACGCATCATCCTATTTATAACGGGATGTCTTTTCCTGAATTGTTAAACAGGCCATCACGCACAATAACTTCGACATGTACGAGAGTTTCTAGAGAAAGTTTGATTATTGAATCAAAAGATGGATACAGAAGATTAACTGTTCGCGAGAGAGCTACTTTGATGGGATTTCCTATAACATATCAGTTTTATGGGAATTCGTTTAATTCTAAATTGAAGATGATTGGCAATGCTATTCCACCAGTTTTAACTTATTACATCTTTCAAAGCATGCTTGAAATTCAACCTAAGGATTTGAAGCTTATTGATGAAGTGAAAAGTTATAAACACAAAGCACCTTTGGAGCCAATACCAGTTACGCCGCCAGATAAAGTAAAATTTAAATACAGAGAAAGTAGGTCTTTTAGGCTTGCAATACCTGAATTTAGATTTGGCAGTGGGGTTAGGTTTGAATTGTCGAATGAATTTACTAACGATGTTTGTAAATGGTCTATCAAATTTTATTACGGTACATCAAAGCGTATTATTGAAGTGGCAATTAATAAAGAGCTTTTTGATAATATACAAATGGTTTTGAAACGTCAGAAAATTGATTTAAAAAACGAAATTAAATCATTGGAAATTTATGGAAAAGGGATTTCTTCAAAGTCCTTACAAAAAAGATGGGTACACGAAAATCAAGAAGGAACTCATCCTTTTGAGGTTTTGGATATGGTTTCGTCGCTAGGTATTCAGATAAAAGAGAAAATAGATGAGGTAGAATTTTCAGATTTAGACTTTGAGTTACTATTGGGTAAAAATCTTAATAATAAACTGTTTGATAATAAATCTCTAATTATAGCTGGATTAATAACTGGCTATGTCATTAATAAAAATATGAAACTATGACTGTAAAATTTATGTATTCCCATTTAAATGGTTATGAATGGCTAAATCATCATCATCCTGCGCTGTGGGCTGAAATTATTGAAGCTATAGGAGAAGTCGATGCCGAAGCGTGTAAGATTAAGCAAAGTAAAGAGAAAACGATGATCGATAAAATGCTTTACTCTCCAATTGAAATGAATAGGAATCTGAAATTGCAGTTTGAACAGCGTGGATGGAAAGAAGAAAGATATGCGTATTATGTTACTGATGACTACAAAATTACTCGACAAGTAGTCAATTTGCCTAGTACCGAACAGAAACGCATTATTGAAGAGGCAGGTCTAACAGCAACTCCTTCTTATCATCAAACCGACTTTGTGAAAAATCGAGTTTCAGTTGAGGTGCAATTTGGTAAGTATCCCTTTATAGAGTTTGATTTATTTGTTAAGCATTTAGGTTTTTTTATAGGAGATGGAATTGATTTGGGGATTGAAATAATTCCAACTAAAAACTTGCAAGCTTGTATGTCTAGTGGGCCTGGATATTATGAAAGAACTTTAACTCATATCTTGAGACAAGGTCGTGGAAATCCATCTGTTCCATTAATAATTATTGGAGTAGAGTAACTTTCTGGCGCTTGGAGAGGTTGGGGGGACTAAATTAAGATTATGTTTCGGTTGAGCAAATTTTTCGAAATATAAAAAGATTTTTAAATTAAGCATAAAACCCCAATCGCGCCAAACGGCTGTTAGGCGATGCTTATTTAGATATTTCTACTATCAAATTTTTGAATTTTTCAATAGTCAAGTCTTGTAAAGTTTCGTCAAAAATTTTATCAATATTTTCTTTGGTAGCTAAATCTTGTGAAATTTGTTCTCCATCCCAATAAATAATTCCATATTCGTTAGCAAAATCTTTAGCCTTTGTTGGATAATAACTATTTGTAATAAATATCCCTATAATTGGTAATTCGGATTCAATAAACTCTTTACCTAAATTAACAAAATAAGTATTATCTTTTGTTTTTCTTAATTTATTAATTTCTGTTCCGAAAGACGCAACTTTCTGGTGATCTACGCCATTATTATTTTCACTATGTTTTATTTGTCCGATAATTCTAAAGTTAAAATAATTATAGAAACGAGGCAAAATCTTTTGTTCTTTAAACTTAAAATAACCATAAAAGTCAATGCCTTGATCGTTCTGTGATTTTGTAATTTTTACATTATCAATATGATTTTCTTTTAAGATTAGTTTTCCAAGTATTTCAAATTCTCTCCAATCTAACTTTTTAATTAATTGATAAAACTTATTTCTCCATTCAAGTTTGTATTCTAAATTTTGTTTTTCGTCCTTACCATTTATAAATTTTGAGCTAATCAAAACATCTTCGTCAAATTCATCAAAAAAGAAAATAGGTAAGATATACTTTGAATTACAAGAATCTATATAATCCTTTATTTTAGTTATGATTCTCTTTTTGTTTAAATCAAACAGTTCTAAGGATTGTAATTCGTTGAATTTAAATTTATTATTGCTCCAATCAATAAAAAATTGAGAAATATAGAATTTATTTTCTTTTATAGTTTTTAAATATTCGATAAATTCTTTTACTTCATTAACTTTCATAGAAAATTATTTTTCTAGAATTGATAATTGAAAAATAGATGAATCCTTTATTTTTCTTATTATTTCAGCAAATTTTATTTTAGTTGCATCTTCATTTATTATATTTATTATTGGTAAAGTTGTCATACTTGTATATAATTCCTCAAGGTTTTGATATCTTTCAATCAAATCAAGTTGATGTTTTTGCGCTGTTTTTTCAGCATCTTTATTTCTAACTTCTTGAATAGCTTCATTTATTGAAAAGTTTTCATCTTCAATAAATTTTATTAATGTGTTTTTATTTTCAGGAAGTAATAATTGATTAAAATAATCTCTTATATCAAGTACTCTAGTTAATCTTGTATTACCTTCTTCATCTCCGATATACCAATTCAATAATTTTTCCAAATTATCAATATCATTGAATTTTTCTTCTGCTTCATCCCATTTTAACCATTCTTTAATTAAAGGTCTAGGAAAAATCGCTTCTTGAAATAAACTAAAATTACTCTCATTTAGTTCACTGTGATAAATGTCTTGACAAAAGATAAAACCTTTATATGATCTGATTTTATTTGCTATTGAGTTTCTTCCTAGACCAGTCATCTTGTCTAGTTCAGTTGCATTTAAAGAGTTATCTAACTGCATTTCATAAAGAAATCTTGATTGCTGTAATGCTCCCCATTCTTTTATCCCATTAATGTGTCGCATTCCCTGCAATAACCAAATAATATTTTTATCGTCACCAGAATATACTAAAACCTCTATTTCTGTTAATGAATTTAAAATGTTTTCTTCTAAAGTAATTAAACCTTCTTGATGTTCTTTTTGTAATACTTTAGCAGTTGTAATTCTCCTGTTTCCTTCTAAAACAATATAATTTTCAGAATCTTCGATTTTTCTAACGACTATTCTATCAATTGTTAAAAAACCAAGCTTTTTAATTTTCTCAAGTAAATCGTTAATTCCCTCAACTCTAATATCTTTTATTATAGTTTGTTGTACTTTCTCTTCAACAACTCTTTTGTCATTTAGCTCGTTTTTTCTACTCTTATCCATTAATCTTGGATTATTTGGATTTAAAAGTAAGTTTTCAAGCTTCACTTTTTCGGCTTTTAGATTGTCAATCAGATTAAGTTCCATAGTTATCTTTTTTTTTTAATAAAGTCTTTATTTCAATTATTTTTGGTTAAATATCGCCTAACGTTCTGGTACTACAATGGGTGCGGGGCTAAATTAAGCCCTCTTTTCGGATTTGCCAAATCATTGTCAAAATCCGCTGTAGTAGCTGTTACCTGCTGTTCATTTTACGGAAATTCTTAAATACATATCCATTGTACTCGATTATCGAATTACCTTCTTCGCTTGCTCCAATGACTAGCATGTGGCCAATATCATCGTGAAAGCCAAAATTTATTTTTAGAGTCAAAAGTTCGGGAAATGTTTTTGTTATTAATTCATCAAGCATTTTAGGCATTTCTTTGGAAAGCTTTTCTGCTTCAAATGCAAAGAATAATTTATTAGAATCTTCAGCATAAGTTATTGGAGTAATTGTAGTATTTTCAACTCTCTGATTATATTCTACAATACAACTATAAATTTCTCCACATTTTAGGTGAAAGTAAGGTTGGCTTATTTCAGTAAGGCTTTGAAATTTGTGATTGCCTTCACTAATATATAAAGCTATTTCAAATTCATTTTGATTGCAATTAGGACATTTCCATTTCTCTCCGTCAAAAAAGTATTCTTCTTTTCTACAATTCGGGCAAATATGGTAAATATCCATTTATCACTTTTTTTGGTTTTTAACTAGCAGGTAACTCGTTTATATGTCTGACAATATCCGACCTATCTATCTTAAATTGGATAGCAATGTCTAACAAATGCCACTGTTCAGTTGTTTTCAAAAATAGGATTTTTATTTCATAAACCATCAAATGGACTTTTATTTGTTGAATACTTTTCGGGCTAAGCGCAGTATAAATCCGATTATCATGCTACTTCAATGATTGCGAATGAGACTTAAATAATGATGTCAAATTTAAATGGCAAAATTATATATCATTCAGAATCTTTAAATCATCTAATAAAAGGCTCTATTTAGTTACGTCAAGATCACTTAAAGTCTTGTTTTTAAATACTTTAAAAAGGTTTTAACCAAGATTACTCAACAGACACTTTTTTCTGACGCTTATATAAACAGGTATATTTACTTATATATTAATATTTGTTAATTTATATTTTTGAAAATAATCATTTAAGAAGTTGTATATTATGGATTTCCGTAAAAATAGCATCTGAAAAATTATAACATTTGAAAAAAAAATGATACTAAAAATCAAATTGCAATGACAGTCTAATTGTTTGATAACTAATACGGAAAAAAAGATGAAATTAGAGAGAATCAAAATCAAAAACTTTAGATGCTATAATAGAGAAACTATTTTTGAAATAGATGATTTAGTGTGTATAATTGGTAAAAATGATATAGGAAAATCAACAATTATAGAAGCATTAGATGCCTTCTTTAATGATAATATTGATGCAGGTGATTTAAGCAGTAATGGCGACAGTAATATTATTGAGTTAACCTGCAGCTTTTCTGGAATGCCTGAACAAATTATTTTAGATACTTCCATTCGAACTTCTGCAGAGGAGGAAGGAATTCTTAATAACAACAATGAATTAGAGATTATTAGAAGATACTCTGTTGGCGGTACGATATCAAAATCAGTATTTTTAAATTGCTATTATCCTGAGAATCCTGAACTTTCAGATTTGTTAAGTTTAAAAAATGATAGCTTAAAAGTTAAGGCCGAAAATCTAAAGATAGACTTAAAAGGAATCCCAAAAAAACAAAATCCTCCTTTAAGAAAAGTTTTAAGAGACCATTTTGGGGGAAATAGAATGCTAAAAGAAATCAAAGTCGACGGAAATCTTCCAACAGAGAGTAATTTAAAGACGATATGGTCTAAACTTAAAACAATGTTGCCTATTTATACTTTATTTAAGGTGGATAAACCTTTAGACGATAAAGATAAAGATGTCCAGGATCCTATGAAAAGTGCTGTTGAAGAAGCTCTTGCAATTCCTGAAATACAGGAGCTGTTAGAACAAATTGAATCAAAAGTAAGAGAAAAATCCTCTGAAGTAGCAGACCGTATTATTGAAAAATTAAAAGATATAGATGAAAGTCTCGCAGAGAAATTAAAATCTGATTTCAAAAAATCTCCCTCATGGAAAAGTGTGTTTGATTTAACATTGCTAAATGAAAATAATATTCCATTAAACAAGAGAGGAAGTGGAATAAGACGTTTAGTTTTATTAAGTTTTTTTCAAGCACAAGCAGAAAAGAGAAAAGGGGAACAAAGTGCGCCTTCGATTATTTACGCAATTGAAGAACCAGAAACATCACAACATCCAAATCATCAGTTGCTATTAATTAAGGCGTTAATAGACTTAAGTGAACAACAAAATACTCAAGTATTATTTACTTCGCATAGCTCCAATTTAGTTCGTGAAATACCAGTACAAGCATTGAGATTTATTTCATTAAGTGAAGATGTAGGCTTAAATATAGATTATGGAATTGATCGTGAGACACGAAATGCAAATGAAGAGACTATCAAAAAGGTTATTAAAACTTTAGGGATATTGCCAAATCCTGCTGATAAAGTAAGAATCTTGGTTTATGTAGAGGGAAATCACGATGTTAATGGATTAAAAAGGTATAGTAAGATTTTGTGTGACGAGGATCAAAATTTAATTAATTTAAATTCAGAGGAAATTGCTTGGGTAATTACAGGTGGATCATCATTAAAACATTATTTAGAAAATAAATATTTAGAAGGACTAGGTAAACCAGAATTCCATTTATACGATAGTGACGTTGCTAGCTACATAGTTGATGTCGCCACAATTAATGCAGAAGGTAATCCATTGAAAACAGCTTTTAATACCACGAAAAGCGAACTTGAAAGCTACTTACATCACGAGGCCATTAACGAAGCGTATTTATCTCAGGGGAATACATCCAATCTTCTAGAAATCCTTGATATAGATGATGTGCCATTCAAGGTTGCTGAAAATTTATATCTAAATACAGGTGGAGATTGGACTGAATTATCTGAGGAAAAGAAAAAAGAAAAAGCTAACGGAAAAAAAGGATTACTGAATAAACTAGCTGTAGAAAACATGACTATAGAAAGACTAAAACAAAGAAACGGATATGATGAAATGCGAGGTTGGCTACTAGAAATAAAAAGACTTATAGACGAGAGTTAGCAGTTGTCAGCATCTATTCAATTTTTGCGGAGTTAAAGTTGGCAAGATAGACACCTTAAAATTTGACAGAACCTTTTGTTTAATCCATCGGATTAAAATTTGAATCAAAGAAAATTATTAATCAACAACTATAATTATGACGGCAATTGTCGGGGTATTAAATTCACAAGGAATTGCAATTGCAGCTGATAGTGCTGTAACAGTTACGGGAAGTAATGTTAAGAAAGTTTATAATAAAAGTAATAAGATCTTTACTCTTTCAAAATTTCACCCAGTAGGAATAGCAATTTACAATAGAGCTGATTTTATGGGAATTCCGTTAGAAACACTCATAAAAATGTATCGTAAAAACTTAAAAGATCAATCATTTAATACATTGGAGGAATACAAA
The DNA here is from genome assembly GCF_052044235.1 of Flavobacterium sp. 22659. Taxonomy (NCBI): domain Bacteria; kingdom Pseudomonadati; phylum Bacteroidota; class Flavobacteriia; order Flavobacteriales; family Flavobacteriaceae; genus Flavobacterium; species Flavobacterium sp. 22659. The sequence goes on along the minus strand of NZ_JBQEMU010000020.1, from coordinate 78,722 downwards.
AATGATTTTTTGGATTTTCTATTAGCTCAACTGGTTCATGTTAGTCCTGAATATAAAAAGAACGCTTTTTTTTCTTTTTGCTCATGGGCTCATCTTGCAATTATTAATTCTACCCTTGACAGTCTTTATGATAGAGAAGCTGAATTAGATGGATTAGAAGGTCAGGAGAAATCTCAATTTTATTCCGATTTGTTTAAAATAGAGTTAGATAAAAGTGAAAAATTATTAGAATCATATGATAAAGCTAATTATATGACAGTATCATTTGATGACTACTGCCAAGAATTTAATAATGAGCTTAATGACATAGAAAATTATATTGCATCTATGATTGCGGAAGAATTTGAGGGTTTTTCTATAATCGAAGAACACAAACAAAAAATTAAACAGTTGTTATACGAACTTATAAATGTTGAGTTCATTTTTGAAAATCATTGTGGATTAGTATTTGTTGGATTTGGCGAGTCTGAAATCTTTCCTTCAAGTCACTTAGTACTTGTGGGGACACCGATTATGAATAACCCTCGAATTAGAAAAGGAGATGTCATTAAAATCAATCCAGGCGTAGTTGATTCCAACATTGTGCCTTATGCTCAAGATGACGTAACTACAACCGTTCTTACCGGAGTAGATCCAAATTATAAAAAAGAAGTTAAAAGCGCCGTAAAAAATGCTTTTGATAATATAACTTTGCAACTTGATCCTATAATAAATGATCCGGTTCTTAGCCAGCAAGTAGGTCAAGCAATTACATCTATTTCAGAACAACTAATCCAAGGTTTAGAACAGTATCAGTGGAAAAATATTACTGGTCCTCTTTTAGAGATTTTAGCACACATGGGAAAAGAAGATATGTCTGAACTTGCAGAATCTCTTGTTAATATCACTTCTCTGAAGCGTAAATTTACATCATTACATTCTACAGATGAAAGCGTTGGAGGCCCTGTTGATGTAGCAATTATTTCTAAAGCAGATGGCTTCATCTGGATGAAAAGAAAACATTACTTTGACATTACATATAACAGGATTTTTCAAGATAAATATTTAAAATATTAAGATGGGAAAGAAAAGAATAAGAAAGAAAAAATTAAATATCGTGTCATTTCCGGAGAAAATGGATATGAGGAATTCCTCAGATAATAATTTAAACAAGGCGTACGATATTTCTATCTCTGATAGGATGGAAACCATAGTTAATTCAGAATTTGATAAAATAAAACTGTAACTAATTAATATAATCTTTTGAGGTTATTTATCTTTGTGATATACATATATATATGTATTCTAGAATAGAATTTTATAATATTTTTTTTGTAAAACATATTGAAATCAAACATTTAAAAGCTTTACATCTTCCCATAAATGGTTCGAATTCTGTACCGTCAAGGTCACTTAAAAGGATTTGCGAATCATTTTCTTATTGTATGGTAAAACTTTGTTCTTGTTGAAAAGACATAAACGAACTATCTTAGAAAAAGATAAGTCCTTTACTTATTACCGGCAAGAGGACTCGAACCAGCATCAAACAAATCAAATTAAATTATTCGCAATTTGACAACTAGCAAATACATCTGATAGTAAAATCAACCACACTCTTTTCGCAACTCCACAATCGCCGGTCAAAACAAAAATAAAATAAACACAAAGCTAACTAACTAACTAACTAACTAACTAACTAACTAACTAA
>NZ_JBQEMU010000020.1:58509-77014 GCF_052044235.1 Flavobacterium sp. 22659 | reverse complement strand
TAACTAACTAACTAACTAACTAACTAACTAACTAACTAAAACATATAATAAATACGAAACTTAACAACAGTAAGCATTCCCAGTACCATATTAATAGATTTACAAAATAAAAAGGATTCCTGCTTTTGAGCTGGCAGTAAAGACGAGTAAGATTTAATATCTCGAAACTGCATCCCCATTTGCAATCTGAAATTCTCTAGTATTAAATTGCCTTACCCGTCTTTGGGAAGTATTTATAAAGTAAATCCCCTATCCTGCCTGCCGCAAAAGAGTATTTTTGCGCTTATCAATCCTGCTCTGCCGCTTCAAAAGAAAAAACCGCTTTTAACTGTCTTAACCCTAAAATCCTTTTATTTAGAAGCAAATACCTGTGTCCAATAAGGTGTATCACCGGCACTGCGTGCCACACCCATCTCTTTTACGGTACTATTCATGATATTTTTGCAGTGGCCATAACTGTTGAGCCATCCATCAAAAACTTCTTTTTCAGTTTTCTGTCCTCTCGCTATATTTTCAGCTGCTGCCGACCATTTGTAACCAACTAATGTAACGCGGTCCCCTACAGTTTCATTCTTAAGATTATCATGGCTGAAATAATTATTCAAAGCCATATCTTCGGAATGCTTTTTTGCGGCTAATGTTAGCTTGTCATTCCACTCCAATGGTGATGCCGGCGGCATTTTTGTAATGTTCCCTTCTTTGTCACGGCATTCACATCCTGATGCCCTCACTCCATTTACCAGTTTAAGCATCAATTCATTATTAAGATTAGAAATTTCGCCTATTGCGTTTACTGTACCGGTACGGCTCGTTTTTTCTTCATTTGTAACATCATCTGAATTCTCGCACGAGAAAACTGTAAATGCCAGAACTACTGAAATGAGATAATTGTGTTTGATTTTCATAATTATATGTATTAAATTAAATTTTCATTTTTGTATTTGCAGAAGCAGACCGCCGTCAAAAAACAGCTTTATGGAGATATGATTAAAGCGTCTCATAACCGGATTGTCTTATCAGCAGAAGGGTAAAGTATCAAATTAAAACCATGAACTAATTCCGTTTTTGCTTTTGAAACATCCATAACCATAATATCGGAGATCTTTGAAATTCTTTTAAGAATTTCAGGATTATAACTGCAGACTGTAACTGGTACTTTTTTTCTGTAAATTCGAAGAAAATCAAACAGGTCTTCAGTTGAATAGAGCATAAAAAAGATCATTGCAAAATCATGCGTAAGCTCACTAAAATCATCTTCTTGTGTAAATTTTTTGAAAATTTTCAGTTCATGGTCGTTTCCAAACTGTTTGGTTAAAAATCTTGAAAACCCATGCTGACTGTCATATACTAATATTTTTTTTGCGACATCCATATTCTTTTTTTAATCATTACTTGTTTATAAAGGATTGCACCATTCAAAACTATTACACCTGCATATTATTTGATTCTCTGGCCGCCATCATGGCATCAGCAAACAAATACTGGAGTCTTGCACGGACTTCAGCCTGATAAATAATTTTCGATCTTATACTGTGGGGCTGGACTTTGTTCATAAGAATTTCAATCTGCTCCTTTGTAAGGGTATCCAATATCTTATCAACCTCTATGGATCTGGCAAAGTAGTCTCTAAGCTGGATCTGATACTGGCAGCAGGCAGGGTTGAATTCTGACACTTCTTTTCTATACTCAAGTGATTCACTTGCATTCATATCGTTGCATTATTAAAATTAGTTCATTATTTCAGGCGGGTTTAACGGGCAGAGCTAAGCATACCGTTTCAATATTACCTTTTGTTTTTCTCATGATAGAACTCTTCTGAATGAATGTCATAACATTCTGAATACGCTTGGTTTATTTTACGCGCTCTTTCCTTATTTAATCGCAACACTTCTTTCGAAGCATCAGGATTCTTTTTTGCTTCTTCAATCAGGCCGTCATACTGAGAATTTATTTTATTAATCAGATTGCCGCAGTCGACCGGTTCATTTGAACAGGAGAACAGAAATAGATTGAAAAAGATCAGACAGTAAGTTTTACTCATGTTTTTTTCTGGCAAACGTATTACAAGAAAAACAAAAGTGTACTACAAAAAAATACTCACAAACCTGTGTGCGTATTTGTGAGTATTGAAATTATCGGAGGTAAAAATTATAATTTAGATATCCATACATTGATATCTTCTGAAGAGGAAATATTAAATTTTTTCCTTAAACGGTATTTTTTTGATTCTACAGATCGAACGGTGTCTCCTCCATATCTGGCAATTTCCTTAGTATCAAAATTAAGCCTCATATAACTGCATATGCGCAGATCATTACTTTTTAAGCTGGGAGAAATTTTTAAAAGTTTTTCAGAAAATTTAGGGAAAAGCTCATTGAATCGTATAAGAAATGAAGTGTCATTTGTGATGGCGAGTCTCACTACCTCTTTTAATTTTTCTTCATCTTCAGGATCAAGTCGATCTGAGAATTTGTTGAGTTCATCCATTTTTTGGTCAAGCTGTCGTTTTAGTTCTTCTTTACTAAGTTTTTCCGACTTATAACGTCTGTAGATGAGAAAAGAAGCAGCTGTCAATACTATGGTTATGACGCTTATCAAAAGTATCCACATTTTATATCCTTGCTTGTCTTGTTCATGAAAAGCATGGATATCGTGCCCTATTGTTTCAACGGCCTGCTGGACACCGTTTTTGTAGTTAATATTTAAACTATCCGAAAGCACCTGATAGGCTTTTAAATATTTTTGATGCTTTTCTTTGTCCCCTAATTTCTCATAGGCTGAAGACAGCGCTAAGTAATTTTCTACCAGTAATGGTTTGGCTGCGTTGGAAAGCATCGCAGTTTTAATTGATTGTTCATAATATTTTACGGCCGGCATATACTCTTCTTTCATCAGATGTAAAGCTCCCAATTGTGCAGAAGCGTAAGAGACACCTTCATAATCATTCAATTGCTCAGCGGTACTTAAAGATTTATGCAGATAAAACTGTGCAGAATCTGCCTTTTTTATGTTCACATAATAATGGCCTAATACATTACTGCTGTTAACCAGACTGAGTTTGTCCGCTGTACCTGGTTTTTGAATTAGTAATAATTCCTCATACGCTCTTTTAAAATTCTTAAATGCTTTTTGATTGGTCTCTTTACTTTTTTGATCAGGGTGAATTTCATTGTAGACGGCTCCCCAAGACATAAATACAATTGCTTTGCGACCATGTCTAAGATCATCATTTTTTATTTTTTCAGCAAAAGACAAGGCTGTTGTGAGTTCTTTTTCAGCCTGCTCATTAAAAGACAATTTAACATAGCTCATTGCTTTGATTAATTTTAAATGAGATATCTGCTCAAAATTGTCGGATCCCATCACATCCGGTTCAATTTCTTTGATTATTCTTAAAGACGACTTCACATCACTGTTACTGTTGAGATGCCATGCTGCTTTCAGCAGTCTGCTTTTTAGTATACCCTCTCTATAGTGTATTGTTTTGGCTATGGCATACGCACTGTCTATTTTCTGTACTTCTGCTTTAAAATCTGTCGTTTTTTTTGATTCTTCGCATAAACGGTCTGTCTTTTCTTTAGTCATCTGTGAAACAACTGTAAAAGGAAAAACAACCACAAACAATACATTTAAAAGCAGTTTTATTTTATTTTGGATTAACATAAACATTTAGATTAACTATAAAAATCTGTAAATCAATTCACTGATAAAATACTATACTATAAATATAGTAATTTTCACATTCACTATTTTGATACGGCTCAGATAAAGAAAGGCCATCCAAATACTAGATGACCTTTTGGTATATAAAGCAGTTTTGATATTAGTTTAAATTTTTAGCAAAAAAACCTACTATTGCTTTATAGAGTTCTATTCGGTTATCTTCCCGATCAAATCCATGGCCTTCATCGTACTTTACCATATAAGGCACATCAAAACCTTTCTCCCGCACTGCCTTCACAATTTGATCACTTTCATTTATATGGACTCTTGGGTCATTTGCCCCCTGAATAATGAATAAAGGCTTGTTTAATTTTTCAATATTTAATGCGGGAGAACTCTTTTTCATAATCTCTTTTTCTTCAGGCACTTCCGGATCATACCATTGGTCATAAAACTGTTTCATTAAAGGTTTCCAGTATTTTGGAAAAGAATCCACAAACGTGAAAAAATTACTTACTCCGCAGTATGAAATACCGCATTTGTACATTTCAGGGGATTTGATCAAACTCCCTAAAGCGGCAAGCCCGCCGTAACTCGCACCATATACAGCAATTTTCGTTTCATCTATTTGTCCGGATTCTACTACATAGTACACCCCGTCTTCCAAATCTTCAAGCATCTTTCGTCCAATCTGCTTGCTTCCCGCAAGGTAATGTGTTTTTCCATATCCTCCCGAACCTCTGTAATTAATCTGCAGTGTTGCTATTCCCCTGCTTGCAAATAACTGTACTTCGGGATTAAAGCCCCACACATCTCGCACTCCATAGGGTCCGCCATGCGGATTCACAATTAAAGGTACTTTTCCTGTACTATTATGAGGGATAGTCAAATAACCGTGCAGCGGCAATCCATCTCGTGCGGTGAATTGTATCGGAATCATTTTTGACATCGTATCGGGATTAAGTTTTGGTTTCAGGTCACTAATCAATGTTAATTGATCCTTTTTCACATCGTATACATATTCCCTGCCCGGATTCACATCACTGTAAACATTGATTACCAATTGGTCTTCCTTATCGGTCTGACTAATAATTTCAAAAAAATCATTTCCAATTTTTTTCTTCACCTTACTGTGCAGTTTTTTATATGTACCGCTTATGGGCACTATTGTTCTCTTACTTGCTTCAAAGTAATAGTAATCGAGCTGTCCTTTTCTTTTGGAAGATAATGAAATAGAGCCCAGATCATAAATCTCATTACGGAATAGTTTTTTAATTGTTTTCCCTGCTTTTAAGTCGTAAATAAGTATTTCATCTTTATCATTTTCTAAATTAGAAAGTACATACGCCAGGTCACTATCTTCCTTTACAAAATCAATTATCTCAAATGTATCTTTCCATGAAATTGTTAGTACCTCTTGAAAAGCTGCCGCTGTATTGCTTTTATAATACAGCACATTTTCAATTCCGTTTTTTTGTTTAGCATACGCTTTTAATGTGCCTTTTTTTGTAAAATAAAAATCTGATATTGAATGTTCAAGATCTGTATTTTCAAAAATTAAATCCAGTTTTCCCGTTTTAAAGTTTACTTTATAGGGTTCAAAGACTTCTTTATTTCTGTAATTCATCGTGATGATTACCGTATCTTTTAGTTCTTTAAAATAATAAAGATTTCGAACTTTGATGTTTTCAAATGGTGTTAGGTCAGCATGTCTGCCGTTTTCAATATCGTAAGCATACAGATGATAATTTTCATCTCCTTTATAATCCTGTACATAGAGTATAACTGTACTGGAAACCCAAAGATATTTTGCGATTAAATTTTCTTTCTCTTCAATGGCCGGCGTCACTTTACCTGTCTTATTGTCCTGAAGAACGATACTGGATATTCCATTATCCTGACGCAGTTTATAAGAGAGATACCGGCCATCGGGAGAAATTTGTGCACTGCCTTTATCGGGTTTCATGAAATAATCTTCCACTGAATAAAGGTAATTTCCATTGTCAAATTGAGCCAGTTTTTCCAATTCTTCCCTGCTGGATGGCAGCTGGGTATTTCCCGGCAGATCGGCTGACTGAGCCAGCAGTGTTAATGGCAGCAGCAGTACCATGCTCCATACCCATTGTAAAGTAGTATTTTTCATTTAAATTGTTTTACGTTATTTACTTACTCTCTCTTTTTATTCCTACAATAATAAACTCGCTTCGTCTGTTAATTTTATGCTCCTGCTCTGTGCAGTTCTCGCCATTATCGCAATGGTTAAGAAGTTGTGTTTCGCCAAAACCTTCACTGCTTAATCTATCGGGACTGATACCGTTCTGCACCAAATATTCCACTGTTGCTTTTGCCCTGCTGCCGGATAGTTTTAAATTGAAATCATCATTGCCCCTGCTGTCAGTATAGGAATTAATTTTAATTGAAATATTGGGTCTCTCTTTTAAAAATTCGATTATTTTATCCAGAACAGCTTTAGATGATTTCCTGATCTTCTGTCCGTTGTAATCAAAATAAACCTTCCCCAGATTTAGTTTTTGGCCCAGATCATCACCCAGTTTCACCGTCTGTTTACTGTTTTGGGTTTCGACTTCCATTTCTAGTAAAAAATCAAATGACAGTTCTTTTTTCTCTACTGGTTTTAATGGTGCTGTCCGGTGGGTTTGTCCTGCCATTCCTTCCTTTGAATATTTTAATGTGAAGTGCTTGAAAGGTTCAAGTAGTACTGTATATCTTCCTTGGTTATCGCTATGAAAAACAGCGTATTTTTTATTAGTATCATCGTAGACTTCTATTGTACAGTCTGCTATCGGTTTTCCGTTTTTTTCATTTTTCAACGTACCAAATATCACCGGATGAATAGTGAACCCAAAATCTACAGGCTCATTTTCTATAAAGGCATAAATATCATCACTTCCGCTTCTGTTTGAGGAGAAATATCCCTTTTTATCTGCATTGATTATATACGCAAAATCATCGTCTGCGCTATTGATTTGCGTACCTGCATTTACCACATGGTACCTGCCGTATTGATCCTTAACTGCCGCATGGATATCAAGTCCGCCTAGTCCAGGGTGTCCGTCAGAACTAAAAAACAATACGCCCTGCTCTGACACAAAAGGATACGTTTCTCTGCCGGGAGTATTAATCTCATCACTTAATCTGGTAACATCATTGCCGATAAAGCCTTCAGGTTTACGACTTACCATGTACAGATCGGAATTGCCAAAAGAATTGGAACGGTCCGATACAAAGTAGAGCTCTGTTTCATCAGGACTTAATGCCGGGTGTGCTGATGAAAAACCATCACTATTGATCGGAAAATCTAATTCTTTTATATTGGTCCAGTTTCCATTAACATTTTGTGCGGCATATATTTTCAAATGCGTTGTTCCTTTTTTTCCTGCTTTTTGTTTTCCATTTAAAAAATTGCTTCTCGTGAAATACATCGTTTTCCCATCCTTTGTAATAGCGGCACTGCTCTGATGCATTCTTGTATTTACATCCCCTTTTAACGCTCTGGAGTTCCGAAGTTCGCCAGTGGAAGATATATCAGCCTGATAGAGTTTAAAAAAAGGTTTCTCATTCCAGCTGTCTTTGCGTTTCATAATACAGCCGCTATCTTTTGATGATGTGTAAAGAATCTTTTCTTTACCATAAAAAGCAGTCCCGTACTCCGATGATATCGTATTTAATTCAAGAGGTTTTATGGAATAGCGGCTCTTTCTTTGTTTGATTTTTTCTGCATTCCAGTCTTCGTTGTTATCAGGCCTCCATTCGGCGCCGTAGTACATTTTTATTATTTTCTCCGCTCGCTGGTATTCTCCTAAATGGTTTAAAGACTGTGTATATCTCAAGTAATATTCTGCCGGCATTTTGGGTAGAGAATCATTAAATAGATGCCCATAACAGTCTGCTGCCTCCTTATACCGGGCAATATAATAGTAGGAGTCACCTAAGTTTTTATAAATTTCTTTAGAACTGTATCCCCGGTCCACAAGGTCCTGATAATGCCTGGCAGCTTTTAAAAATGAAAAATTTTTAAAAGCCCTTTCTGCAATTTCCTTTTTTCTATCTTGTGCATAGGTGCTGATTAAAGAAAAAAGCAAGCAGAGAATATAAATTAAAATTTTGTAGAACATATTTATAAGTGTTAAAAGAAACGAGGATTAATCTGTCTGAATTTAGATTTGGAAAGCAAATCAAACCGCATAAAAACTTCATGTGATCCCGAATTGTAACTGCCTATTTTTGTTGTATCAAAATCATAAGCATATCCCACATTTAATCCTTGAGTAATTTGAAAACCTGCTGCAGCGCTTATGGCGGCATCCCATCTGTAAGAAGCCCCAAGAGTTAGTTTTTCACTAAAGAGGAAATTTGCAGAAAGATCTATTGCCAAGGGAGTGCCCGAGACAGCTTTAATCATCGCTGCAGGTTTAAATTTTAAGTTTTTATGTATATCAAATACATACCCTCCCATTAAATAAAAATGCATTTTCTGTGAAACCATTGAAACTTTTACATCATCATAAAATTTTGTTTCTAAAATTTGAGGAACAGACAATCCTGCATACCATTTTGGAGAATGAAAATATATGCCTGCTCCTATATTTGGTGAAACATTTGACAAAACACCATTCAGGTAAGGATCACTGGTCTCAAAAACTTGCAGTTTATTATAATTGACTTCTATAAAATTAAGTGCCGCTGCTGCACCCAATGCCATTTTTAAATCTTCAGTAAGCTGAATTGGATACGAATAATTCAGGGTCAGAGCTGTAGAAACTGACGGCCCAATACGATCATTTGTAAGGGTAAAACCCAATCCCTGCCCCATAGTTCCCATGGGAGAATCAATAGAAAAATTTACAGTTTGAGGAGCTCCCTGCATTCCTATCCATTGTGTCCTGTATAAACTAAGAACACTTAATACTGATCTGGTTCCTGTATAAGCAGGATTGATTGTCATTGTATTATACATATACTGAGTATACTGCGACTGCTGCTGGGCCGAAGCCGTAAATGTGATGAAAAACATCAGAAATATTGTTGTAAAAGAATTCATCTTTATTGTTTCTGCTTTAATTAATATACAGGTAACCAGCCTTTTCTTTTGTTCTGCCTGTATTCTTATAGACAAGAACATAGAAATAAGTTCCTGAAGGGAGTCTTTCTCCCTTATTAAAAGTTGCCCTGCCTTCGGAAAAGCCTCTAAAAAAATTATTATTTAATCCATAACCTGAGGTTTCATATACTTTCACTCCCCAGCGGTTATAAATCTCAAGCATATTATCGGGAAAAACTTCGAGTCCGTCGATCCGCAGATAATCATTAAAGCCGTCCTCATTCGGAGAAAGTGCATTGTATATTATAAGATCATCTGCTGTTTCAGAGAAAACCCTGCCTAAAGTATAGACACCATCTTCTTTTACAGCTGCGACGGCTTTTTTACTATCAGAATCGAGAGCTGTCGGCAGGGCATACCAATTTTTCTCTTTTTCATCCCATCTTACAACTGCCAATGTGGTTCCCTGTTTGTTTTCAATTATGTCGGCAGGAGTTGTACCTTCATTCCAGGTAAGAGTTAAGGCCGTTTCAATGTTTTTTTGACTGCTTTCAAACTCCCAGTATTCGGTGCTGCCTATAATGTGGATTTTAGCTTCTTTTTGGCTGTGGGGAAAAAGCAGATTGGAATTTTTCAATAGATACCTGCATCTAAAAATACCGTTTTGAGAAGCCGCTTCCCCAATGGAACACGGCCTGAAATAACCTCCGTCACCAATAGGAAATTCAAATAAACCGTTCTGATTTCGTTCTGCAAAACCAGAAACGTAACTATCATTACCAGCATGGTCATGCGTTGCATCTTTTTCAAAAATCACGGCTCCCGGATAGCTGCTGTTCTCTACAATACCATTGCTGAAATCAGCATATCCCATAATACTAATATCCGCATTCAATAAAAATGCAGGCCTTGCTTTACTATTGTCAAAGCGAACATTATTAAACCGGCTTATTATTGATCCGGAAATGGTCTGAACACCGGTTGATCCTTTAAAATGCACCATTCCAGTACCTGATCCTGCGCTAAAACCCATCAAGCCGTCATTGCGGTAATCGCTGTACAAAATAAGAGTGCCGTCGTTTAAAACATCACCTCCCGCTGCATTATCAAAGCTCGCGCTGCTGGAAAATATTGTTCCCTGCTTAACTGAAAGCTCACCACTGTTTATGGTCTGAGCATTTACCATAATTGTATTTACAATCGAGAGAAAAAGAAAAATTTTAGTTTTTTTAGTTTTATCCATTTTTATAATAATCAACTCCTTAGAATTTAAAATTCTTTCATTACACTATGCCGGTTCCCTTTGAACTAGGGCGCTGCAGGTCTTTGTCCTTCCTTTATATATTCAAGAACAATATAATAGGTCCCTATATCGTGCGGAGTAGGCATGACCATCCCATTTCCCATTAAGAGTTTATTGGTATGCACATCGTATTTGAATACGGCTGTTGAAATTCCATTAGAATTTTTATTGATTACCCTGGCACTCAAAACACTATTTATTTCATCCGGACCAAATGCATTACTCAAATCAAACACTTCATTGCCTTGTGTCAGATTTTGAACTTCTATTGTTTTCCACAAAACCTTTGTTCCATCGACCCAGCTTCGGCCTGTCGGCTGTTCCGTGAAGCTGTAATTGTCTAAATTGGGGCGTAATGGCATCCAGTTTTCTTTTTCTGGCTCATACACCCAGAAGCCGTCATCGTTATTTAAAATAACAGTTCCAGCTGCAGGGCCCCCTGATTGATTTGATCCGGGTATTTGTGGAACCCCTTTTTTTCCGGGTTGTGACTGAACGATTTGCGGAATATCATCTTTAATTAATAATCTGTTCCATTTGTGGCTGTTCCAATAATAATATCCCGGGCTTAAAGATGAGGTAACGGCGGTATTGTAAACCAGCAGACTTTCTATATTACCATGATCAATAGTTTGTGTGTCCGTTAGACCCAAAAGAGGTATTCTGGGGATTAAAATTCCTTTATATTCTCCTGCCGTGGTAGTTATTTCCAGTTTAGCAGATGGATTTGGAGCGGATGTACCAATTCCTACCTGAGCGGTAACACTGAAATTTCCAATTGCAAAAAGAAAGAAATACAGCACGTTATTAATACCATCCGTGCGTTTGATTTTTAACTTCATCATTATATTTTATATTTAGAATCCTTACAGCAACAAACAGCCTTTACAAACTATGAGTCACTTATTAAATATTTTGGAACGCAAAATAAAGTCAAATAAAAACCTCTGAGAAACAAAACACTACGCACTTCTACGCACATCCAAAAAAGCCGTATCCCGGATAAAATAAGTATAAAAAAGAAAAAAAATGAGTAGAAATGAGCAGCTCTCTGCCTCCAAAATTTGCAATTAAAATACTTTGCTGAAAAAAATACAGAAACCAATTTTAAATTTGATTGTAATAGTAAGATCCCAATTTACCGGCACCCGGCAGTCTTTGCGCATCTAGTGATTTTCAAGTTGTTTCTTTGTATTTTACAACTTAATACTAGTCTAAAAAGCGAATGCAGCTTCGACATCTTAACCTGTATCTCTAAGCTGTAAAAGGAGCTCCCAGGCCATAAAAAATCCCGCGGTTAATAAACAGCGGGATCACAAAAAACATCAATCAAAACGAATCAATAATAAAGCACTTTAGTTGTTTTTAGTTATTTTTGAAGAAATCATCGAATTGCTGATTACCATCAGTGGCGTATTTATTTTTATAATGGCTTCACGGCTTTCAATCTCACAGTCTTTATTTTTAATTACAGCACGGACTCTTAAATCTTTAAGTCTTTTGTCTGCTTTTTGTATTTTTAATTCAAAATCTGAAGCAATAAGATGGTTTTCAAAATCCATCGCATTTATGATTTTCCATAATCCAGTCTGCTTTTCTAAATATTCCCAGACAACAGGTCTTCCGGCTGTTTGGACACTTACAATGTCGTTTTTGCCTGCTAAAACAGCTGCATTTTCGGGTTGTTTTATAAAACCTTTTTCAATTCTGATTTCGGTTTCATTGTAAAGCTGGCAGATTCCATAGGGAATTTTTGCTCTCACTTTTAAACCGTCAATATTTTCTGAAGAATGCGTTATATGAAGATTTGAACCTGATGCCTGCAGGTTCTTAAATGCCGGATCAGGCAGTTCTTTCCATCTTCCCGATTCAAGATATTCCCATTTTACAGAATTAACACTGGCATCAGCTTTTAAAAACGCATTTCCATTATCGCACAGTACCGTCACAGGGTTTAAAACTGATTTGAATTCTGGTTTTATATAATCCTCTGGAAGATCGGCATCTACGGCTAGAGTAATATTATACAATGCAAAAATATCTGCTGTGCTGCCAAAACGAAAAATAGTGTTTTGCTGCAGATTATTAATGTATTTATTATTTTGATTATTAAGATCAAATACTGCAATATCGGTCCCAAAATTATCTTCCCGATTTGGATTTCGTACAGTATTCCCAGTAACTACAGATGAATTAAAAAAGTTATCAAACGAATTCTTATCATGTTTTAAATTTTCAAAATCCCCAGTCTGCTGGTTTTTAATTTGAAAATAGTCCCCTTTCTCGTCTCTGTCACCTTCTACAGCCATCACACCTAATTTAACCTTAACCTCGCCGTTTTTAGCAGCTGTAAATCCGGAGACAGAAACATCTGTATATACGTTTGCTCCCGAAGCAGGTTTAACAAAACCAAAGCCATCATACACAGTGATATCTTTCATTGGAAGTCTGGGATTTTTATATATTATAATCATTCCCCATCCGGCAGACAAGCCGTGTTTTAAAGCGGTTAAATCAGTGCCTCCATTTGTTGCTATATCCCCTACGGTATATAATCCTGTTTTTGATTCTCTAACAAAATTAGTAACATCATAATACGCCGTATATAATCCATCTGAACTTTGATAATCAAAATAGATATCAGAAGCCGTAAGACGTACAGAAGACTTTGGGGTATAAAAACTGACTTCTTTAGGTTTTAAGCCGTCTCCCCCGGAGCGTGCACTATTGTCAGTCTGCACCAATCTGGGAAAAGATGCCCTGGACAAACGCCTAAACCACTCAATAACAGGTTCATTGGTTTGCGGGTCTAATCTTGTGTTGGCGGCCCTTCCACTCCAGTACAAACCGGCATATATAATTTCTGTACATGCTATATCCAAGCCATCGGGCAGTTTAAATTCTGCATAAGAATCATTATAGGCGGTACCTGAAGCCTTAAACAATTCCACTTGTTTATTATTTTGTGAATTATTCTGCGGTACTAAATTGGTATTGCCGATCATTATAAAATCTCCCTGAAGGCGAAAGTTTTTCTTTGCTTTGTATGGATCCCCAGTCAGATTTGAAGTACGAGGCTGAAAAGCTTTTTTAATCACCTGAGCTTGTACAAAACTGCCATTGCAAAAGAGAATATAAATAAAGAGAAACCGAAAAATCAGTTTCAAAAATTGTATTGGCTGAACAGCGTAATATGAAAAATGCATACTGGAATGTAATTTAAAATTTGTCAAAAGGCATTAATTTGCTGGTGCTTATTTCAAAGCAAAAACAATATTCATAAAAGATCCTGCCGTTACTTCTGCATTAGGTTTAACTGAATATTTTAGTATTCCGGTTTCACTTAGTGTTACTGAATCAAAAACAGCAGTATCATACCAGGTTATATAGTAATATAAATCCGTTTCTGCAGCTATTGGAAGCGGAGGCGCATTATTACTGCTTGCAAGCGGCGTATTGAATTGCTTCACATATCGTTTATGCAGATTTAAAGTACCAAAACTTTCTCCTTCAACTTCTTTTACAAACTGATCTTCAGAGAGCGCAATCATAATGGAAGGCATATAGAAGAATTTTGGCATTGCTCCGGAATCCCATTTCGGAAAACCCTCGGAGTCTGTTACCAGTACTTTGTCGGCCGAAGCTTTTGCCAGTTTCTGGATACTCACCGCATTATCTTTTAAATTCAGCTCGACATCTCTTAAAACTGCACCATCTCCAGTACTTACTTCTAAATCAGCAGAAACAATTTTACCCGTTTTCGGCATCTCTTTAAAAGTTGTTTTCACGCCATCTTCGGCGGTATAAGTCAGACTGCCGTCATGGTTATTAATCAAAGTGGTTATCGTTTCATTAGCTTTCAAATTTATTCTTTGAGACCTATTTTCCGCATCTGTAAATGATAGATCAAAGGTATTGGGATCATACAAAATAGCTGAACCGGTTAAGACCCATTTAGCTCCATCGTTATAATAAATACCCGGCAGAACATCATTGGTCTTTGAGGTATTGTACACCATCATACCAGCGGTATGTTTTTCAAAAGGCAAAGTGCTGTTGGTATTCACTAAAGCAACCCTTACATGAAGCAGCCCTTTATTTTCACTGGATAATTCTAATACAGCCTCTTTATTGAGCCGCTCATTTTCATTTAGAGCTTTGTCCGAAATTCTCTGCTGGCTGTAAACTGGTTTTAAGCCCGTAAAGAAAACAATAGCAGAAAAAGTGTATAATTTTATTCTTTCCATTCGTATTATTTTAAAAAAAATCCCGATCTGATTCCTCAGAAATTTAAAGTTTAACGACACTGATAGTATATGCCTTACTGGAATAGACATCTTTAACTCCTAAATTGGTTATATCAGGGCCCTGAAATGAAGCACCAGCTTTTGTCCTGTTAAAGACAATCCGGATCAGATCATTTTTTTTTAACAGTGAAACTGTAGGGGGGATTGAAAAAGTAATTCCTTGTCCCCCCCCCACAATCCAGTAAATAGGAAAAACGGGGCGTATCCCAATAAGTGTCTGCCATGTACTGCCATTATTAGTACTTTTTTCGAGCCGCACATTCAAATACACTTCATTTGCAGCTTTGCTGACTCCAATTTGAAAACCTATACTGGCGCTGATCTGATAGGTACCGTCATTTCCAATCTTTAAACTAGTATTATTTGTTGCAATATTGAGATTATTTATAATGATATCACTTTCCAGAAAAGGAATTTCGAATTCTCTGCCTTCATTAAATTGTTTGGCATTATCGGCTGATAATGGGTATACCTCTCTAGTGGTCTCTGCAAAAAAAATAGAACTGCTGACCTGTACTTGGTCTTTAGTAACTACCAAACCTTCTGCATTTATAAAAACCGGCTTTAAATTACTGTCTTTTACAACAGGTGTTTTTCTAATAATAAGATCTCCATTTATATCTAAAACGGCTTTAGGGCTCTCTGTACCAATACCTGTCTGGGAGATGACTAACTGGAAAATCAAAAAACTAGTTAAAACAAAATATTTTTTCATTATACTACATCAAATTTTAAAACATTACAAACTGTGGTTAAGACTAATGAAAGGAGAGTAAGCTCAAAATGATCTATTTCAATCTTCCAAAAACATATTATCTTTTAGAGTAACTTTCTTACTCTCCCTATGTATTACTAGTTGTGAAAACAAACCAAAGAAGACAAAGTGGAATCCATTTAATTTGTTTCCGTAAGGTCTTAACCAAAGTAATACATTACTTTTGCACGATTTTTTTCTCCAAAAGCTCAATTCTTGCTCTGAAATTTGCAGCGTCATTTAGCAGGACTTTAATCTGATTTTCTTTATTTTCCAGCTGTTTCTGCTGTTCAATTATATGCAGGTACAGTTCTTCTATTTTTTCCAGATTTTGAACACTTAATTCTGTTGGATCTATTGAATAACCGCCTTTAACCTTTTCCAGCTTCGTGATAGGCGTAACACCTGGCAGATGTTTGTTTGTCGTAATAAACTCTTCAACCTCTTTTAAGGTTCTGAATTTATAATCCGATTTTATATCTGAATACCCCTGAAAGTAATCCTGAAAAACATAATCTGCATATACCGAAGAAGTGGTTCTGATCTTTCCATTGACCCGTAATGCTTCATCTGCAAAACTGCTTTTTTCATTTGTTCCAATTCCAACCCAAGATCCCATTGTGTAAATTTGATCTGTATTTAATACCGCTTTTTCACTGCCTCCAAACAAGTTCCAAGGCTCTACCTTTAAACTGCTCAGATCTAGTAAATTTGAGTTTACACCATTTACTGCAGTACTTAAATTATTTTGCTGCAATCTATTTTCAATAGTGTTGATTAATGCTGTATCTGCATTTACTCCATTGACTAGAGAAGAAATGATATTTCCATTACTGTGCAGTACATTTGTAGTTGTTGATTTTACAGCCGCATTAACACCTGGGTCACTGAAAATATCAGATGCATTTGCTTTGACATCTTCTATTACATTTATAACCGCATTTGTACCGGCCTCGTTTGTGTAGGTATAATGTCCTGCCCCGTTATTGAGAATGGTGGTTTGGGTTTCATGTGATTTTACGATACTGTCTAAATCAGCACGCTGATCTGCCCCCAAGTTATCTTTATATAAAAACTCTCTGGTTTGCGGATTGTAATTCACAATTCCTGAGGTATTTCTGGCTATATCAGAAAGCAGCTCTCTAACTGCTGGATCAGCCGCAATTGAACCAAAATTGTCTCTCACATCACCTGCTACATGGATGGCCGCCTGGGTGCCTGCTTCGTTTGTATAGGTATAATTTCCGCCCCCGTTATTAATGATAGTGGTTTGGGTTTCATATGATTTTACGATGCTGTCTAAATCTGCACGCTGCTCCGCTCCCGAATTATCTTTATACAAAAACTCTCTGGTTTGCGGATTATAATTCACAATTCCTGAGGTATTTTTAGCTATATCAGAAAGGATATTTCTTACTGCTGGATCACCCGCAATTGAACCAAAATTGTCTCTCACATCACCTGCTACATGGATGATCGCATGGGTGCCTGCTTCGTTTGTATAGGTATAATTTCCACCGCCATTATTGATTATAGTAGTTTGTGTTTCGTGGTTTTTTAGTAAGCGGTCCAAATCAACAGGCTGTAGATTTCCAGCAGGATCTGTATAGGCAAATCTATTTTGTGCCGGATCCCATGTTAAAATATTTGCCGGTATATCCTTATTTGAAATAATTCTCATCCATTTATCTGTAAGCCAATAGTAATACCCCGGAAATACATCGGAAACTGATGCCGTGTTAAAAACCAACAGACTATTCACATTTCCATTTGTAATTGTGGAAGAGTCTGTGGAACTATTTAGCGTTACTTGAGGAATTAAAACTCCTTTATCGGCAGATACAATTTCCAATTGTGCAGAGTTATTTGGTGAAGTAGTACCTATCCCTACCTGAGCGTTTGCAAAATATCCACCTCCCATGAGAAGCAGAATACTTAATACTTTTCTATTCATTATTTTACTTTTAAAATTCTTCTATATTTAGGATAATTAACATATAAATCAGCTATAAGTAATTTGTGGACTGTAATTCATATTTAATTGCCGCAAAGAAAGAATGAGTTACCGGTAAGAATCAAATAAATAGTTACGCAGAAATACGCAGTGATAGAAAAACTCTTTAAAAACAACAGGTTGCTAAAAAAAAAGCAGCACAAAAAAAACAGCTTTAAAAAAACTTGTTCCCTGAATCTGGTTATTTGAGTAAAAATAAGTAGCAAAGGCTTATAGAGACAGGCTCGCTTTAGCCTTAGAACGTTAAGTCGGGTTAGAAAAAAATGGATTGGATGCCTTTAAGCAGCAAAAAAGACGGTGATTTTTAATAATTTATCAACATAGAAGTATACAGCAGAATCGACGAACGGAAGTAAATTCACAGCGTTCCTTCTAATACCTCATACATTTTAAGTGCAGGAGAAGTATATGCAATAGCAATCACAGACCTTCAGGCCGCTAAAGCGTCGACAGCCTGCCCAGCGGATCAAATTACAGGCTGCAGTCCTGAATTTCAGGATATTATTTTTGACCAGCTGCAGGATTTAGTAACTACCTTTGGATCGACAAATTCAGCTAAAACCGAAGCAATGTCTGTTATTTTAAATAAATAAAACGCTGGAATATCTTTAATGAAACAGGATCCTTCAGGTGATTTCAAACCGATAAATACTAAAGATGCTGTGCCGCCTAATGGAACTACAACCTATAATTCTATACCTTGTAATTCATTTAAAAATCTAAAAATGAAAACTATATTTAAAATTTTACTACTTCTGATCGTATTGACCAATTACAGCTCTAAAGCACAGCAGCTTGTCCAAACGCCGGATGATATCAATAAGTTAAAAACAAATGAACAGCAGTTTATTACTAAACCTTTAAAAAAACCTGCTGCAAGAAATAAAACCTGAAATTAAAAGGCTTTTGGCACTGCTGGAAGTCCCTCTTTTTTTACTTTCAAATTTTTAAGTCCGTCAGAAATCAATCAAAAAGCGGCTGGAAGAAAACAGGTAAGCTTTAATGTGTATGTGAAAGAAAACTGCGAATGGAATCCAGAGAAAAGAACAAAAGAAAATGAATTTCGATGGACTTCAGCAGATACAGAAAGGTATGGTAATCTTACCGTTATCAGAATAAAAGTAATTGAACGCTTAGAGCATTAAAAGTACTATTATTAGTAAATCCAAAATAGCATAAAGACTGCCAATCTTATGGATTTACAGGCTTTTGTTTGGAATATCACTAGTTCCCATTTGTAATTGGAAAGACAAATCTATTCAGCATTTTAAAATTTTTCAGTCTAGTACCGTTCAAATACACTCCCCTACTTAAACTATCGTCACCTTCACCGGCCAAAATCAAAATAAAAAGAAGTCTGAGAACTAACTAACTAACTAACTAACTAACTAACTAACTAACT
>NZ_JBQEMU010000020.1:0-58485 GCF_052044235.1 Flavobacterium sp. 22659 | reverse complement strand
AACTAACTAACTAACTAACTAACTAACTAACTAACTAACTGCTTAATAATCTTTGATCCAAATAAATAGATCTGCCTGGCCGGCTTCACCATCACCGGCCAAAATAGAAACAGAAAGCAGAAAACCCAAAACCAACTGGCAAACAGCTTGCTTAAGAAACATTAACAATAAAAAAACAGCCCAAAGGCTGTTTTAATTTTTCTGCAATCTTACTATAAATGTCTAAATTTCCGTAAATGTTTAGAATCAGCCATTAACTGCCAGCACATCTGACAGATCACCTTATTTTTTCAAAATAAATTTCTGGGCTTTAAATGAATTTCCATCTGTTTTTTTAATTAAAAAAACGCCATCTGAAAGATTTTCCAGGTGAATTGTATTTAAAGAATCTGCATTAAGATTTATTGATTTTACAATTTTTCCAGCAGCGTCTATTATGCTGTAGTTCCCATCGTATCTGGTAATAATGTTTAAAATTCCTTTGCTTGGAACAGGGTACATTTTAAAGTCGGCTGCTTTGAAATCGTACAGCCCCAAAGTACTTACAGTAATACAATCAGAAACAATCGTGCACCCTGCAACGGTAATTTCAACTTTATAGTCTCCAACGGAGGATGGCGTAAAGGATTGGCTGGTTTCGTTTGCCAACAGTGTGTTGGGGCACTTATACCACTGGTAAATGGCTCCGGAATGGTCCGAGGTCAAGATTCCAGAATTTAATGCTACTGTTTTCTGAATTGCAGAAGAATTATTAATGGTCAATGCTAAAGTTTTAATGTCACATCCCAAAGAATAACTGTAATTCCCCGAAGCGGTATAAGTGGTGCCATTCACCGGCCAGGTATAGCTGTCGCAAGCCGTTTCAGCCTGGGTAGAACT
Source organism: Flavobacterium sp. 22659 (assembly GCF_052044235.1). Classification (NCBI taxonomy): domain Bacteria; kingdom Pseudomonadati; phylum Bacteroidota; class Flavobacteriia; order Flavobacteriales; family Flavobacteriaceae; genus Flavobacterium; species Flavobacterium sp. 22659. The sequence goes on along the minus strand of NZ_JBQEMU010000020.1, from coordinate 57,606 downwards.
CGTAGAATTGGTAATCGTTAACGCTAAAGTTTTGGTATCACATCCCAAAGAATACGTGTAATTTCCCGAAGCGGTATAAGTGGTGCCATTCACCGGCCAGGTATAGCTGTCGCAAGCCGTTTCAGCCTGGGTAGAACTCGTAGAATTGGTAATCGTTAACGCTAAAGTTTTGGTATCACATCCTATCGTATGGGTATAATTTCCAGTAGCTGTATAAGTTGTGCCATTTACCGGCCAGGTATAGCTGTCGCATCTGGAAACAGTTTCAGTTGCTGATGAGGTTGAAGGATTGATTGTTAAGTTTAGAGTCTTAGTATCACATCCTACAACTGCTGTGTATGTTCCAGAGGTGGTATAAGTTGTTCCATTGGCACTCCATGTGTAAGAATCACAAGCCGTTATGGTTTCAGGTGTTGAAGTTGCAGACGGAGTTATTGTTAAATTTAGAGTTTTGGTATCACATCCAACAACAGCAGTGTATGTTCCAGAACTAGTATAAGTTGTTCCGTTAACACTCCAGGTATAAGAATCACATTCGGTTACGGTAACTGGGGTCGACGTTGTTGAAGGAGTTCCCGTCACAGTTTTAACAAGAACCCTGTCACTTGCGCAATAAGCTGTCTCACAAGCAACACAATACGTCGTATTATTTGCCATAGGAGTTGCAGAAACCGAATTTCCGGTTGCAAAACTGGTTCCCCCGCTCATTGCGGTATACCAGGTCGCAGTTGTACCAAGCGGGCAAGCAGCGTTTAATGTAACGGCCGTGCTTCCTAAACAAGGGATATTCTCTGTGTCCGCCGTTACTGTTGCAATTGCTGGCTTAATTGATGTTGTTGTAATATTAGAATTTACAGTTGTAAAATTAGAACCGCTAACGGTAGCCTGATTGGTAACCGAACAGGTGTTTTGCGGTAACGTGCCTGCTGCATTGATTGTCGCACTAAAAGTAATCACAGTGCTTTTTCCTGCAGCCAGAGCAAATGGTCCGGCAGTAAGGGTTTCATTAACAGCATTTGCCGCAACAGCTTTAGCAGTTACTGCATTATCAGGTACAGTATTATTGACAGCTGCCGCAGGGTCGGCCTCTTCTTGCGGCGTTTCTTTCTGGATGACCATTTTTGATGCGCTTGCATTGTCAGGAATAGTGACAGTTCCCGAAATTATGGTTCCAGTACCGCCTTCATCCAGTCCTGCTCCTGTTGGAGTATTAGGATTATTGCTATTCCAGAAATTTGTCAATGCCGCACTTCTGTTTCCAGTTCCTGAAACGTATGTGGTATTACCCTGTAAAATTACCTTACAACTAGGTCCCTGAGAGAGTACATCAAAATTCCCTGCTGCTAATCCGCTTGCAGAGTTAACTATGTTACCAGTAACCTTTGCAGCACTGATCATCGTGCTGGAGGCATTATCTGCATAGGCCACTACTCCAATATGAGTGTAGGCATTATTTGCAACGCTAATATTATTATTGGTGATGGAAGCATCAATTCTTCCTGCACTTAATACGGCATTATCATTTGCTTCAGAGAAAATGCCGTAATTGGCGGCATTAGTGATTATATTATTGGCTATCTCAGTAATATGTTTGGCATTACCATAAGCAGCAACACTGATTCCATTGCTGGAAGAAGTTGAGCCGCCACCATCAATGGTATTATTATTTATACGTCCTTTTATCGTTCCCGAACCCTGATTTCCGACACTGCATGCATAAAGAGCATTGTAGCTTGACTTTAAAGTGTTATTTATAATATTGTAGTTCACAGCTGCATTGCCTGTTACTTGTAAAGACAAACCATTACTTCCAGGACTTGAAGCTGCGGCATTTATAGTATTAGCATCTGTAGATGCATTAGTTCCTCCTATTTGGACGGTATTTATAGAAGATCCGCTAAAATTCAATGCTAAACCGGTCGTTTTTGAATTAGAAAAATCATTCTTTTTAAAAACCAATGTATTGTTTGTAGTCCCTTTAGCCTGAAAAATAAAATTACTGTCTCCGTTTGATTTATTAAAAGAGTTTTTAAATTGAGAGCCGGTTACTGTCAAATTAAGCGTAGGATTTTGAGAAAGCTGGCCGTTAAATCCAAAAAAACCTCTTCCCCAGGAATCATTAACATTTGTGTTTGTGATTGAACTTGTTCCTCTTAAATTTAATGCAAATATTCCTCCCACATTTGCATTTCCTCCATTTGCACTTCCGCATCCTGTAATTGTACTATTGGATAATACGAAATTATTAACATCATTTAAATTTATTCCAACAGAGTTTGTAGTGCCGGTGATCAAAATATTATCTAAATTAACGCCTCCAGAGACAGTTTTAAAATGCAGTGCGCCGTAAGAATTGGTGTTGTCATCTTCGGCATCACTCATTACTGTCGAAGAGTTATTTGCATTGGTAAAATTCATGTTCTTAAGTGTAACATTGGCGCACGAAATAAACTCAGCACCTCTTAAAGATATATTTTGAATTGTCCCGCCAGATCCGGCCGTAGATCCTGTTCCTGTCACCTGAAAACTTCCCTGCGCGCCGCTTACTGAAATTCCCTTAGAGACGCCGCTGGCAGAAATACTGGTAAAAATACAGTCTAAAGCGCCGCCGCCAGTAATATTAACAGCTTGTAAATTTGTTGTATTAATAGTTGTATTTCTTATTTTCAAAGCTCCAACGTTCGAACCAGATAGAGTTCCTGTCAATGCAACAGCTTGGATATCGTTATTTGCTTTTAAATTGACACCGGCAATAGTCGGATTTGTTCCTCCGGTAGCGGGCAAAACATTACTATAGGCCGGCACAGCAAGACTTAATATCGAAGTCAGACTTGCAGCTGCCCCCTGACCAATTACTTTTTGATTATCATTTAAGGTTAAAAGTCCAGTAACTGTTCCCGTATAAATAAAAACAGGAAAGGCATTACTTCCTGTAATACTGTTTAAAGTTTTATAAGGTGATGCTAGAGTTCCGTTTCCTGCAGCAGCCGCTGCACTATTAACAAATATTATAGGAGTGCTTACAGTAATATTTACTGTTGCAGTTGAGGTCTTGCCGCTGGCAGTGGTCAAAGTATAAGTAAAACTATCTGAACCAGAATATCCTGCATTTGGATTATAAATAAAAGAACCGTTCGCATTCAGAACTGCGGTTCCATTTGCTGCTCCTGTTAATAAAGAAGCCGATAAAGCAGTTCCATCCGGACTGACATCGTTTGTTAAAACACCACCTGCCGCATCCACACTAATTCCAACGTTTCCAATGCAGGAATACGAATTGTTGTTTGCTATTGGCGTTGCTTTAAAAGAGTTTGGAACTAAGGTTAGATTAGAATCTAAAATATCCTGAAAATTCATTCCTAAAGCATCATCTGTACCTGTATTTGTTATAGTTATAGTAAAATCAAGCTGAGAACCAGGCTGCGCGTTCCCACCTCCATTAACCGCTACAGCGTTTGCTACAGTAACTGTCGCAGCTACAGTAGATGTATTTGTTTTGTCTTCTTTAATTTCAGCTTTTTTATCTTTATTTTCTTTTTTCTCATCAATAAAAGTTTTTTCAGCTTTTACAAAACGTTCAACTATAGGAGCAACAAAATTATTCTTAATAATAGTATTGTATTTCATTCCAAAACTTAGAAATCCAACTAGTATTATTACAGCTAAGAGTTTGTTATTTTTCATTTTTTTTTTGCTTTTAATTAGCTTAATTAAGAAAATACTGCTTCATATTTCATTCCCGCTTCATCAAAACCTAGCGGTGTAAGAAATAATTCTAAATTGCCTTCTTCAGGGTGTATAACAGTAAAGATGCCCTGCTGGTAATATTCGTTTTTTTGCTGGGTACGAAAAACGAGAGAGAATGGAGTTCTTTGCAATGGAGAATAACTATTAAATTCAGTTACCGAAATCAACTCCGCGTCAAGCTGGATTTCTTCGGAAAATTTGATCGTGAATACTGCATTAAGCAGAGAATTAAAGTTATCTGCAGAGAGTAAAGTTATATCCATATAATTTTGTTAATCGTTAATATCGGTTATTGTAATTCCATTCCATTAAATGGTAAATGCCATTTGTTTCACTTATTTTCCTAAATCCTAATCTTTTATATAAATTCATTGCAGGGTTAAAAGCTTCAACATGTATCGAGACATTTAAATTATTGCTGCGCGCTTTTTTAAGGATTTCATTTAAAATGGAGCTGCCAATATTTTTGTTTCTCCATTCAGGCAATATTGTAATATCTATAATTCTGACCGGTTCATTTTCAGAAAAATCAATATATAATCTTCCAATCGGAACTTTCTCTTTTTCAATTATATAAAATTTTGCATCTGAAAAATTCTTCTGATAATATTCATGCTGTACTGAAAATTGCTGGTCAATGAAAAGTCTTTTTTGTTCATCATTCCAATTAGTGCCCTTATCCAGTTCTTCTTCACGGGTACTGCCGTATATTTCACGGAGAAGCGTTTTATCTCTTTCCTGAATATCTCTAAAGCTAATATCTTTTATTTCTAAATTCAAATCCTCTCAAATTAACCTCTTGACGGATAAATCCCTTGAAGAGCGATACAAAAATTCATTGTCAAATAAGGCATCATATTATTGTGCGGCAATCCTGAGCCAGCTGTAGATACGGAGTTTAAACTCATATTGGCATTGGTTCCTGTCTGATTGTAAATTCTCACAGGATTTCCGCGCCCTAAACTATTATTAGTTGGAGATGTGGATTGTGAGTTTAAAGTCGCAGCCATTAAGGTATGGCTGTGGGATGGAATTTCAGATTCAAGCAGACTGACACTTTCGCTTCCGCTTGTTTCTCCCAGATCATGCAAAGATAATCCGGGTCCCTGTCCTGGATGCATAGGAACGCGACCCTGTAAATCCGGCAGGGCAAAAGTGCTTTTCCCATCTCCTCCATAGGTGGTTCCCAGCAAAGAAAAAAGCGCCGTATTTTGAGATATAGGCAATATTTGTCCATTGCACATAGCCCATCCTAGAGGTGCAAAATTGAATGGAAAAAGACGTATCTCGGCAACAAATTGATCCATAGATATAATGTTTTTATTTTTATTAGAAAAGGAATCGCAAATTTTTAAAATTCTAGGTCTGAGAAGGAAACACTCCAAACAATGAAATAATAAAACTGACGCACAGATAAGGCTGAAAATTAGTGTGGGGCTGGCTGCCCCCGGCACTTGCAATCGATGAGAGATTTAAAGCTGCTGTCGGCGCGGCACTAGAAAACATTTTGCTTCCCGGGGGATTTGTGCTAAATATCGCGTTGGACGGACTTGCAGTATCTGCCAAATCTGAAGTTGCCATTAAATTGTGAGTGTGGGCAGGAATTTGATTGGCCGTTAGCGTACTATCTTCTGCCCCACCTGTTTCGGCCAATGTGTAGGTTGTACCGCTGGAGGATGTACCAGAGTGAATGGGAACTCTTCCGCGCAAATCCGGTAAAGCAAAAGTGCTTTGGCCATCACCTCCATAAGTAGTGCCTATCAATTGAAATAATGTTTCATTCTCAGAAATGGAAAGAATCTGCCCTTCACAGAACATCCATCCTGCAGGAGCAAAGTTTCCTCCAAACATTCTGATTTCCCCAACGTAAGGTTGCGCCATATCTTTACTTTTTAAAGTTAATATTAATTTTGAGAAGGAAAAGCGCCTATTAGAGCAATGCAAAAATTCAAGGTAAGGAATGGCTGCATGTTTAAATGGGGCTGGTTTCCGCCGACACTGGTAAGAGATCCCGAGTTCATCGAAGTAAAATTTTGACTTTGGCCGCTATAAACTAAATTAGGAGCGGTATTAGCCACAAAATTTGAAGAGCTGGGTATATTGGTACTTGCCGTATCTGTTTTCGCCTGAAGTACATGGGTATGCTCAGGCAGCTCTGATATGCTTAAAGTATGGGCTTCTTCTCCGCCTTTTTCTCCTATTGTATGCCCATTTCCAAAATGAATGGGAGTCCTTCCTCTTAAATTCGGCAAAGCAAATGTTGTTTGTCCATTGCCGCCATACATAGTTCCCAATAGAGAAAACAAAGCTTGATTTTGATTTATAGGCAAAAACTGCCCATTACATAAAGCCCAGCCTTTCGGAGCAAAGTTAAAAGACACGATACGTATTTCTCCTAAATAAGGTGTTGCCATAATTTTGACTATTTATTAAGTTATTCAAGCAATTATATTAGGCCACAAAAGAATCAGTGGCAAAATTATGCTTTGAAATTATTTCTTTTTGGTATACAATAGAAGTGCCTTCTTTTATGATAATTTTTGTTACGGTGTGCTCTGCCGCTAAGTTAGTTTGAAGAGAAATACTGCCTTTTCTGGTATCATATCCATACGGATTTAATTTTTGCGTTGGCGCAGGAAATAAATAATGGGATAAATTAACCTTATTGCGATATATATTTAAATCACGCATTGCTACAGTAATAGCCTCCAAATCAAATCCAGATAAAGATCTTACAGATTTCCAGCTGCCATCTGAATCTTTTCCAAAGCATAGCAAAACATCATCCACTTTTCCAGCAGCCTCAGTTTGGAGATGCATGGGAAACATTTTTAAAAGTCCGTCAGAAGAACTGAAACAATAATTTCCTGAGCAGGCGTATCCTATTTTTTCCCAATTTAAAATAGATTTTTTATAGCAGTCCGCAAGAGACTGATCTAAAAGGAAAGCGTCAAAAAAAGTTATTTTTGAGAATGTGGCTAGAATATTATCTTCATCGTTTTCCAAGATAGAAAAATTTCCTAAAGTGCTCTGAGCAGCCATAGAGCCGCAGAAAAGAGTTGCTGCACCAACAAATCCGACATTTTTTATAAAATTTCTTCGCGCTAAATTGATCATAATTTCCTTCTATTTGTTAAATTCCCAGTAAAAATAATAAAAGGAAATATTAAATGATAATTTTTTGTTAAATAACACAATAAAAATCACATTAGCGCGTTAATTTATTCTTTTTTAAAGAAAACACTTATAAGGATAGATATACAGAGTAAGACTTACTCGTATCTTAGTCTATGTTTTAAATTCTGCATTTAATTTTCAGTTGTAGTTTTAACGCAATAATTCAAATCAACTCACCGAGCTGCCCCTTTAGCTGACCATAAATTTTATAAGCTATAAACATCCGGCGCTTATTTGTAAAGCTATTAGCAGCTAAGTACTAGTCCTCTTTCTCCTTTCATTATTTAAAGAACACTTTTTAAATACACTACACTGCCTTACCAGTTTCCCCATCGCCGGCCAAAACAAAAAAGCAACAAAAGAAAACTAACTAACTAAATAAATAAATAAATAACTAACTAAGGCCGCTTGAGGTAGCGAACCGAAATTTACAGCAGAAATTCTATTTCATAAAAATCAAATTATTTCGTATTTTTGAAGTATGAGTACTAAAATTCAAATAGAACAAGATTTCATAATTGACAAATTAACAGATTCCATTTTAAACACAATTTCTGGAGACAGTTTTCAAACAGAAGTCAGCAGAATGACTACAGCTGACTTGAAAAATGTAACCAAAAAGAATGGCTGGAATTTTGACTGGAAATTAGAATTCAAAGATTTACAGAAAGAAGTTTATAAACTAACAATAGTAAACAACCCATCAATTTTGCAGGGCCTTTTAAGTATCACTGTTGAACAAGACCACATTTATATGAATTTACTTGAAAGTTCTCCGTTTAATATTGGTAGAGAAAAACTTTATGAGGGTGTTGCTGGAAATTTAGTGGCTTATGCTTGTAAAGTTTCTTTCCAAAAAGGCTTTGATGGTTTTGTCGCATTTACAGCTAAAACAAACTTAATTAAACATTACGAAGAAAATTTAGGTGCTTTTCATTTTAAAAATCAGAGAATGATTATTGAAACTGAAGCATCAAAAAAGTTAGTAAAAAAATATTTTAAATCTTAGAGAGATGAACTTAATAAAAGAACCTAAAGGGGTCGATTTTATAATTCAAAGTCCCCCATTAACTGAACAAGAACGCAAAGAAATCAGCGATTTTATCGCAAGCAGAAAATCTAAAAAAAATGTTGCGAAAAAAATTGCAAAAGGAAAAATTACGATAAAAAAATAGAAGCCGATCACATAACATCAGTAATGGATTTGAGAAATTAGCTTAATGGGAAAGCGTTTTTGCTTTGCCTGTCCTTTATCTCAGTTTGCAAGTCGAAGAATAGAATAGGCTTAATTGATTTCCATAGCTTTGGTATCAGAACGTTGTTTTAAAAATAAAACAAGATTCAAATAAATTTCTAAACCGCAAAAAAAGCCTGAGAAGTTACACTGTCAGGCTTTTCAATTTCATAGTGCAAAGAACAGGCCTCAAACCAGTGTTGGAAATCTCACTAAACCATGAGTAATCAAATAGCTATCAAATACATCTGCCACTAAAAGCAACTTCCCACTCCAACTAAAACTTTCCCTTCACGGCCAAAATAATTACTAAAAACAATCATGAATAAAAAAGAAAACACATAACTAACTAACTAACTAACTAACTAACTAACTAACTACTAATAACAAACGCTGCAAAAAAATTTGAATTATATGAGACAGCGTCAAAAAAAAGCCCTTAATCACAATTTGATTAAAGGCTTAAAAATGAATTTTAAAATCTTATTTGACTTTTCCTCTTATTTTTATTCTGGTAACGGTAAGATTTCCGTATTTTTCCAAATCTTCTTTTGTCCACACATACTGTGTTTCTTTAGGTCTTTTAGCAAAATCCCAGTCGATAGATTCTTTTATATAAACATAAAATCCCAATGGAATACTGTCTGTTGGAAGTCGAAGCAATTCATTGTGTGATATAAAATAGAAAGAAAAATAAGAATGCTGATCTATTTCTGCTCTAAATAATTTTATCTCTGGTTTAATTTCTTTCAGCAGATTTTTTAAAGGTTTATTAATAAACTGCTGTTCATTTTCTTGGAGTTTATTTACATCATTTGGAGTTTGAACCATTTGCTGCGCTTTACAGCTTGTATTTATAATTAGTAGTATTAATAATAGTGGCGTAATTTTAAATATATTTTTCATATCGTTTAATTTTTTAATTAATTACAAGGTGATGGTTCAAATCTATAACGGGTTACACCTTGTTCATCTATATATTCTGATCCTTTTAGCGGTGTAAATTTTCCATTTTTTTCTTTCATAATAGTTATTCCGGCATTATATTTTTCCAGCATATAGTTCATTGCTGTAGATTTTCCTTCGTTTGATTCGCCAAATCCTCTCACTTTCCCAGTATCTACTAAGTCAAATAAAGGCTCAGGAAATTCGGGAGAATAACCTGGTCTTACATCAGCTGGATAATTGGCAACAAATGCTTTGGCCTGATTAGGATTTACAAGTACTATTGCATAGGTTTCACCTCCTGTAAAAATATAGTTTGTCCTGATAAGATTATTTTTAAGATACATCTGCAAAATGGCATATACATCTCCAGATGATGGGGGCGTATTATCAGGATGGTTATGCATAACAGCAAAATCTCCTATACCTGTAACTTTAGCTTCAACATTATATCGTGTACCATTTACCATTTGTTCTTCATAATATGCCCCACTAGCAGAGTGTGTCAAAGTAATACTGTGTTCAATATTGGGATCAGCATTAAGTATTCTATTTTTAGCTGATTGAAATGTAGGATTCAATGAAAGTGTACTCATGTCTGTTGCATGGGCACAGGGATCTAGATCCTTATAAGGCGGAACATACAGCGGTCCTCCGGGAAAACCGGGTACACCCGGATTAGGTACCTCATCAGGCACCCATCTCCAGCTGCTGCAGGTAGTAATTGGTCCAACTGTAACATAATACGCGCATTCAAATCTTGAAGCGGTATTTGTATCTGAGTAGTTATGCAGTCTTACCTGCTGTCCTTTTTCATATTCTCCAGAATAAACAATTTTGTTATCCGCATTTTGAAAAGTAATATAACCCGAGTACTCAGGGTTTAATTTATAAAGGTCAAAACTTTCTCTTTTTTGATCAAAATCAGTATCCTTAGTTGTGTAAACAATAGTGTATTCCCTGTTTATTCCTGTTTTATCTCCTATAAAAAGCAATGACATATAGTTTCTGTAACTAGCATCATCAACAACATTAGTTCTTGTGTTTTCCTTTAATACAAGAGGCACTTCAATAATCTGTTCTCCTTCGATATTTGAAACAACAGCTCTCTCCCAATTTATCTTTTCTGTAAAAGGTAAAACCTCCAAATGATGGTTTTTACTTTCAAACCATTCTTTTACAGCACCCAAAGAAGAATTTTGCGGTTCTACTTCATTTGTGTCTGCTTGGCATCCAACTAAAAAAAGTGCCCATAAAACAAAGAAAATTCCTCTATTCCGGAACTTCAAATTAAATACGAATAGATGGAACTGCTTTAAATTTATCGTCATAAGTACGTTTTAAGATTAAAATTTGCTGGCGCAAATATAAAATTAATCTTACTTTATCAAAGTTAAAAATCTTTTTTATGATAAAATTCTTTAACACGGAAATTAAACTTGTTACTTTTTCTATCGCGAAAACAGATGATGAGTATCAAAAATAATTCACCTATTCACTCTTTCGTTAGATATCACAGCACATTATGCAAGACTAATTCGCTAATTCCATTTACTAATTTTATTACTCCCCATAAAAATCCCCCCCTTCAAATCAGCATCCCACTTCAACCATCATCCCTTTCAGCGGCCAAAATCAAAATAAAAAGAAGTCTTAGAACTAACTAACTAACTAACTAACTAACTAACTAGGAAAAAGCTCCAAAAAACTAAATCTAAAACCAACCTAAAAAACCAAATCTAAAACCAGCCCTAAAAAATAACATCATATAAAAACTTTAATAAACAGACATCCAGTCCTGTGAGTGGCAGACCCCCTTGAAGAAACTGCGCACAAATACCTCCAAAATCCGGCACCCCTTGACAGGACAGGGATTTTTGCCTAAATTTGCCTTACGAATCCCGAAGAAATTAAACGATATTTTGACAATACGCCTCCTCCTTTACAGGTCGATTGGAAACCTTGGGCAAAGATTACCGATTCCCAGCTTTTTTTAAAAAACTGCTATACAGGAATCAGGACTTTCAGCGGACCGTTGGAAATGTCCCCCGCCTGTAAAGAAAACCCCCAGCCCGGGCAGACATCGGATCTTCATGGAGAAAAGACCTAGGCATATTATTGCTATATTTGCCTAAAAAGCCTGCAGGCTGCACCAAGACCAAAAAGGATGCAACAGCGCCGTTCGGATTATAGAAGCAGGCCAAGAGTCAAAACCAATAAGCCATTAACTCCAATGCATGATATATTCAAAAACCATATAGCCAAGTTCGCACAGGTCACTGACGATGAATTCGAGCAGATCATCAAATTCTTCGACATCAAGAAAGCGGCCAAAAAAGAAAACCTGCTAGAAGAGGGACAGATCTGCCGGCACCATTATTTTGTTTTGGAGGGGCTGCTCAGAAAATTCTACATCAACGAGAAAGGCACCGAGCAGACCACTGAATTTGCGATAGAAACCTGGTGGCTAACCGATAACTTTGCCTACGAGAACCAGCTCGCGACAGAGTTTTATATTCAGGCAGTGGAAAAATCCACACTGCTCTGCATCACTCCCGAGAAGCGGCAGAAGCTGCTGGAGGAGTTTCCGGTGATGGAGCGCTATTTCCGTTTTGTCTACCAGCGGGCTTATGCTGCGGCCCAGAAACGCATCAAATTCCTTTTCTCGTTCTCAAAAGAAGAATTTTATTTTCAGGCAGTCCGCAACCACCCTGAATTCATTCAGCGTGTTCCCCAGTACCTGATCGCTTCCTATCTGGGATTCACCCCCGAATATTTGAGCGAGATCCGAAGAAGGCTTCTTTCTTAAACTGGTTTAAGTTTTTTCATTTTCTTATCCTGCAATTTTGCATTGAAGAATTTTAAAAGAACAATACCATGCAAAAACGACTAGACATCAAACAGGCCGCCCCTGATGCACTGAAAGCGATGATCGGCCTTGAAAGCTATCTTTCAAAGATTTCCATCTCCAAGACAGCCAAAGAACTCATAAAGATCCGCGCCTCGCAGATCAACGGCTGCGCCTACTGCATCAACATCCATACCCAGGACGCGGTTAAAAACGGCGAGACAAACCAGCGCATTTTTCTTCTGAGCGCCTGGAGGGAAGCGGGGGATATTTTTACAGAAGAAGAAAAAGCAGTGCTGGCGATAACGGAAGAAATAACATTAATACATCAACAGGGATTATCAGACCAGACCTATTCAAGCGCCGTGCATCTTTTCAGCGAAAAACAGATTGCAGATATCATAACTGCCGTAATTACCATCAATCTTTGGAACAGGGTTGTACTGAGCACCCGACTGCCTATAGGACAAAGTCTGGCATAAAACTGCAAGCTAATGCGGGCTTAAAAAGACTCCATACAAAACCTTAGAATTATAATCAGGCCTGATAATAATGAGCCCGTTTGTTACGGGCTCATTTCTTTTTCATGAATACCAAAGCCAATCAGCAGCATCACAGTTCAAAAATAAGAACTCAGCCCCCGGCAGCATATGAATAAAATAAAAAAAGATTTCTTCTAAAAACTGCCTTTTAGCTCGGCCTTTCAACAACCCAATTAAAGCATATCTAAAAAATCCCTTATAAATAGACTCAAAAAGCCATATTGACTATGTGGAGTTGATACCATGTATGCCACAAACATTTGAGGCGAATTTACAGTTTTTTTCAGTGAGGAACGTTTTGTGGTACAATCATCGCACATCGAATTCTGAATAGGATATACTAAATAAAATCAATACTTAAAAAGACTAAATTCGAGTATATTAAATCGGACCTATAGCCTGCGACCAATTCTTCAAATACTCCTCCCTTTCAGCCAACCTCCCCTTCACTGGTCAAAATAAAAAAAAAAACAGCACGAAGGCTGTTTTTAACCGGTATGCATTATTCCGATTAACAAACTTCTTTAGGGGCATCTAATAAAATAATAAAATCGTTCGCAGCTTAGAATTATATACAAAGAATTCTTTTTCCATGAAACAGTTTACAAATCAACTGAGCAGTTAGTTTTATGGCCGTGCCGCGGTGTCTTATAATTGATTCATTGCTGATCTAACTTAATCAAATAAATTTTATGTGACTTGGGAGCTTATTTTAAAATGCCGCAAAGATTTGCCTTTATGTTTACGTAATGCCCTAAAACAGTTTGCCCGGGATCCAAATCCGCAGATTAGTGACATTTTTTCAATAGATAGATTCCTGAATACAGGGTCTTTTAGATTTTCCAGCAGGTATTGAATTCTTTTTAAATTTATATACGCATTAAAATTCAGCCCCAATTCAGAATTAATGAGATAAGAAATTTTATGCCCGGTCATGGCAGTTTCTTCCGAGAGATGAGCCAGGCAAAAATCTTTATTTAAAAAAAGCTTTTTGGAATTCGTGATAAATTCTATTCTTACCAAGCACTCTTCTTTTTCTTCCTTTGTTAATCTGCCAAACGTATTGCCCATATGTTTATTTTTTTTAAATTATTTCAATTTAATACTGCTAATCAGAGAGATCCTACATTGGCCAATACCCTCAAGATCCTAATCTAACTCCAAACTGGAAGAATTTCCCGGATAACCATCATATCTATACCCGATAAACTCAGTTTCGATATATGCATGCCGCCAGACACTCCAAGTCACCCCATCCAGTATCATCGACTAGGCTTCTGTGTTGAAAATTAACACCAGCAATACACTAGTTAAAACTATTTAAAAGGTGTTTTTTTTTATAATTACCATATTACTATTGCACTAAAATTAGCACATCAACACCGCCAATAATTTAAAATCAAACTTTTTAATGTTGCAAATTATAATCTACAACCAGTAATGTCTCTTTGATCCACTACGGGAAATATATATCGTGTAATCAGATTCAGATTTTCGGTAAGTTTAAATGGTATCACAGGCTGGATATTGATCGTGTATTTGGATCCGTTAAAAGCACCAATGCCATAATTAAAATTGTTCTGCAGCGGCACACTAATCAGGCTGGCAACGGGATTGGCCAGTTTATCGGCGAGCTCTTGTGCGCTGGTCTGAGAAGGTGAAGCATCTTGCGCGGAGATGCCGATGGAAAAAAAGCAGAAGGCTGACAAAATCCCTATCTGCAGGCTGGTATTTAAATTAATAGGATATATATATAAAGATTTTAAATTTCATTGATAATCTTTCAGCAGATCATAGTAGTTATTATCTTACAAACTTAATTATTCTTGTTGAAGTATAAATGTTTCATCTCACTAAATTTGGTTGCAAATTATAATTTGCAACCCATAACCTTTTCTATCATGTAATACTATTGATATATAAATAGTGATTTTGAGAGAGTAATCCATTCTAATTAAAAACTACATAATTATGAAAACCAAGATCTATCTTTGGGGCACTTTTCTGGTGCCTTATATTGGCTAGCTGCACACAAAAAAGAATAGAATACAGTACAACTTCACAATCTAACACTAATGCTGAATCTCTATTTTTCCCGCTATGATCTGAACCAGACTTTTAAATTAAAGCTCCACTCCAGCTAACTTGCCTATCGGCAGCCAAAATAATACTAAAAACAATCTCGAAAAAAAAGAAAAAACAAACCAAGACTAACTAGCAAAAGTTGTAAAAAACATAGACCTCAAAATTGTGCAATTACTTAAAGAGGCTTTTCTGAAAAGATAAAGATTCCGATTCAACGACTCATTTTGCCCGTTCACCTAAATTAAATACTCCGGAGAAGTTTTCTAATGACCTTTACACAGGAGAACAAGCCATACTGCTTATAACTTAAAAATCAGCCATTTTAATAACCTTTTTTCTTTATGGAGCGGCGGCTGTTTTTGCAAAATAAATCTAAGGTGAATTCAGCTAGAAAATAGTGCAATTTTAAACCTTGCACATTTCAAGGAAAAAAATGACACTTTGAATTTGGATTTATATGCAATTCTTATTTACAAACAAGAAGGTAACTTATTGTGATGAATAGTGACCATTTAAATGGATGGAATTACTGCAGCCGCAGTTGGTGCCTTAACAGGATCTCTAATTGTTATTGCCAAAAGAAATAGTATAGATGTCCCTGTCATTATGATAGCTGTTTCAGCTATTTTTCTTTACTTTACATAAAAAAATCAGCAGAAGCATCGTATGATCATAGCAGCTGTTTTGAGAATAATCATTAAAGCAGCCGGCATTTAAAACCAGCCATACAACATTTAGGTACGCTTTTTGTTTTTTTACTATTATTAACAATTAAAAGATTGAAATTATGAAATCATTAAAATTTTTATTGGTCGGATTACTTCTGGCAGCAGTAAATTTTTCAAACGCGCAGGTTAATGTAAATGTCAATATTGGAACACCGCCGGCCTGGGGACCAGTTGGCTATACTGATGCAAGATATTATTATCTGCCAGATCTTGAAACCTATTATGACGTAAGCACATCGAATTATATTTATATCAGCAACGGGAAATGGGTAAGAGCAAGAACACTGCCTGCTGCTTATAGAAATTATGATCTTTACAGCGAATACAAAGTAGTACTTACAGATTACAGGGGAAATGATCCGTATGACAATTTTAAAACCCATAAAGTAAAATACGGAAAAGGTTATAAAGGAAAACCTCAAAAAACAATTGGACAAAAACCCGGAAAAGGCAACAAAAAACAGGGAAAAGATAACGGAAATGGCAGGGGACACGGAAATGGCAAGGGTAACGGAAAACACTAATAAAAAAGAGGCTCAAAAGGCCTCTTTTTTTTTCGTTGTAAAGTAGTGGTGACATCATGACGTACAAATATAGAAGTTACCCCAAATTTCGTCAGAAAAAGTTAAGTCCCCCTTTTTAGAATACTTCATGGTCTAAGTTTTGCTGCCAGAGCGGTGGTACATATGCATTTAAGAAATAAATCCCCGCAGAATCAAGTAACGTCTTACTATTATCAGTTAATATGGAATACATAATTGGAAAATGCCAATCATATATATTTTAAACATTGAAATTATGTAAATTTTAACTTAGAATTATAAAAACACGATAATATAAATTTGCAGCCATTTGATTTTGTAAGATTTAATAATTTTAATATTACAAACCAAGTTCAATGTACCCTTCCTATCTGGATATGTATAAAATTCATTTTTTTTAAAAAAATTTCACATGAAAAAAATACTTACAGGTACATTTCTACTAGTCCAGACCATCACCTTTTCTGCAAATCCTCCTCCTCCTGGTCTTCCTGACGATCCAGTTGTCGTTCCAATTGATTCATTGATTTATGTTTTGTTGGCAGCAGGCACCGTATTTGGCATTTATACTATTTCTAAAAGGAAATAAAATATGTTAACTTATTATCATTTGCAATAAAATATAAATTGATACTATGATAAAAAAATTATCTTTACTATGTATTTTTATTTATGTGGACTGTTTCGCTCAGATTCATATTGGTGCCTCAACACCTATGTACGTCAAAAACCAGGTCCTATACGTAACGGGAAACATAAATCTGGCATCGGGGTCCAATCTTTATTTAAGGAACAATTCCCAGCTGCTGCAAGGCACAGCAGCAGCATCCACAAATTCGGGTGCAGGTACTGTTTCGGTTTATCAGGAAGGCACCTCTGATAATTTCGAATACAATTATTGGTGTTCTCCGGTCGGTGCGGCAAATGGTGCGGCAGGCAGTTCAAATTTCGGAATTACTTTACTTAATCGCCCTGTCACCTCAATTAATGCTGCACCGGTAACAATACTTCCCGCAGGAAATTATAACGGAACCGCACTTCCTCTAAGTATAGCCTCTAATTGGATTTACAAGCTTACAAATGCAGGCAGTTACTCCCAGTGGACTTTTGTCGGGGCAGCATCTTCAATAGCGCCCGGAGAAGGATTTACAATGAAATGAACCAGCGGATCTGACCCTGCAGACCCTGAAGCAACGGGAGTTGTTAATAATAACGGCAGCGGCAGACAGCGTTATGATTTCCGGGGCAGGCCCAATGATGGAAACATTTTAGTTTCAGTAGGAACCGGCAATGCGGCGACACTTACAGGCAACCCCTATCCTTCTGCACTTGATCTAAATGCTTTTCTGATGGATCCCTCCAACAGCGCCTGTACCCGCGTAGCTTATTTTTGGGAACAGGACAAGACAGTGGATTCTCATTACCTCTCAGCATACAGGGGAGGCTATGGCACGTATTCACCAGGTTCGCTGGGAAGCAATGGAATTTACGTCCCTGCAACATCTAACAGTTACAACAGCGACGGGACACTCAACACAGTGGGAACATCATCCGGTTTAGTAATCCAGCGGAAATACAGTCCTATAGGACAGGGATTTCTAATAAACGGAAATTCTAACGGACAGGTTACCTTAAAGAATGCCCACAGGGCATTTTATCAGGAAGGGGGCGCCTTATCTCAATTTGCTAAAAATTCAAAAACCACAGACACACAGAAAGCGCAGGAAAACAAGCAGATTTCACACATCAAAATAAATACGATCATCAATAACGCTTTCACCAGACAGCTTGCCCTTGCCTTATGCCGGAAGCTACAGACGGCGTTGATCCTGGTCTTGACGCACTGAACATGGATGAGGCCCTGCCTGCTGACATTTCATTTTGGCTGGACAACAACAGGTATGTGATTCAGGGGGTAAATTTTGACCCTTCTAAAAAAATACCGCTTGCCGTACACGCTGACAAGGCCTGCACCTTAAAGTTTTATATACCGGAAACTATTGACTTTGATGCTTCCCAGAAAGTGTATTTGCTGGATGAATTTGATTCATCCTATAATGACATTAAAAGCGGAAGCTATCAGGTGAGTGTCGCAGCCGGCATTTATATCGACCGCTTTAAAATAGCTTTCGACAGCCAGACATTAGGCACTGAGGTTGGATCAAAAAGCAGTCTGACCCTCTATCAGGAAAATAAAAGCAGGACATTGAAAGCTTTAAATCCCAACCTTCTTAAATTTCGTTCTTTTAATCTCTATGATATGACAGGGAAAACAGTACTGACCAAGAAAGAACTGCCCCAGAAACAAGTCTACAGTTTTTCAACGGCAGGTTTAAGTTCCGGCGTTTACATAGCTGTTTTCCTAACCGATGAAAATGAAAAAATCACCCAGAAAATCATAATTTTCAATTCGGGCGGCTAAATCAGGATCAAAACGCTTTACTCAAAAATACTTTTGAATGCCAAACTATTATTCAAAATAAATTACTACCACTATGACAGCATCTAAACTTACAAAAAAGTACTGCCTATCGATTTTGTGCATTTTACTTACCTATGCTTCCCACGCACAAATTGGAATTGGGACTGTCACGCCGAATGCAAGCTCGGTTTTGGACATCACCTCCACCACGCAGGGTCTTCTGATGCCGAGAATGACCACTGTGCAGCGAAACGCGATAACAGCCCCTGCTGACGGTCTTATTGTCTATGATACTGATCAAAGGGCTTTTTATTATTACGCCGCCACTGCATCATCCTGGATCCTTATCAATAACGCGTCCAATTCAAGACTTAACTTTAAACGCATACGTTCGACAGATAATTTGGCTGTGGTGCTGGCTGCCGAACTTGCTGCCGGCGGAGGAGCGAAATATGTTTTAACTTCCAATACTTTATACGAAATAAACGGCACAGTGACCTTCAATCTACCTATTGAACTAAACAATGCCTACATTCAGGGGCTGGATGCCAATGAAGACATTATAGCAAAAACCTCGGGTACTCTTTTCGACGGTACCACAGGAGGAAGTATCAGAAGTGTGACCATTACAGCTCCCGGGGCAACTGTATTCAACCTAAATGCATCATCATCAACTGCCACTTTTTTGTTTAGGGACTCTATCATTGCCAATTCAGGAAGCGTGGGAACTATATCGGGATTTGGACTTGTTTTTGCCAGCATAGTTAATTTTTCCGGAAATACAAACGGAATAACATACAGCAATATCGGACAGCTGCTGCTGAGCAATCAGGCATGGTTCAGCAATAATGGCGGCACCTATGAAAAATTGACCGGTACCTTTAACTTGGTATCAAAGCAGGGCGGTTTCTCGAATGTTGCATCAGGAGCTTATGGATTTGACGTATCGGCCGCTGGTATATCCATTTTAAGCGATGCTGTTTTGGAGTCGGTGGTATTTATCGGCCCTACACCTGCCAATTACGTTCGTCCTTACGCTTCAGGAACTTATTCGGGATATAACTTTAGCAACAGCTGGAATGTCAGGGCGGCGGGTATCCCGACAGAAACCGATGCGAACGCAACAGGCGATTTTGCAATGGACTATGCAGTCGGAAGCGGGCTAGCGGTAGCTTTTACTAACAACTTAAATCCCAGTGATATTGTAAAAGTAGGATCTGGCACACCCTCTACTGTTTACTCCAATTTATTCCGATTTTCCACCGACGCTGCTAATCGTCTGCGATATGTCGGTAAAAAGAAAAGGATTTTCCAAATTTCGGGATCTATTTCATTTCAGGTTCCAGCTGCAGGCACTTACATCATTTATATTGCCAAAAATGGAACCATGCTGACACAATACAAGATCTACGGCAGGGGGGCCTCCACAAATGATATCGTGGTTCTTCCGCTGAACGCTACAACCGAAATGATTACCAACGATCAAATTGAGGTTTTCGCACAGCGCTACACAGGAAGCAATGGAAACATAGTGGTGCCGAATTTGACATTAACCATCAAATAGAACTCTTAGAAAAAGTACATCCAGTGCCTCTTTGTAAAAGCTGAATAAAAAAGTTACTCCGCGGATAATTTTTTTATTCAGTTGCAATACTTGTTATACCCTGAAAAAAAACAGCTAATTGTGCCGGTGGTGCCTGAAAAATTCAGCCAGGTAAACTTCAATTTATGGAAAACGCAAATAAGCTCTGCAATGAATCAACCCTAAATTGTCAGAAAATAAAACTGGATGAATTTGAAAAACTTCTTGAGGATCGGGAAGAGCTCCAAAAAAAATATTATATAAAATTGCCCCTGGATACTATAGACCGCGTTTTCGACAGCCCGTAGTTTTATAAAGTTCCTGAGCAGCAGCCTGAAACTAAATTAGCCAAATCAATTATATAAGTACGCCTGATTAAAATACGCAGACTAAAAAGGATTCTTTAGTCTTTGCCAATATTCTTTTCCGAAACAAAAAATAAACTTATAACAGGTCTCAATAAAGCTTTTGTCCAATGAAGAAAGAAGACTTTCTTTAGCAGCAATACAAAGCCGGCAAAAGAATTCGGCTTCTGCACGTACAGGTCCGCTCCCTTATCAAATGAATCTTCAATATCTGCCGGGTGGCTCCAAGTGGAGAGCATAACGGCCGGGATGTCCCGAAGCTCTTTATCGCTTTTTATTTCTTCCAGCGCCTTCTTCCCGCCTTTAACAGGCATATTGACATCGATAAAAATAATATCGGGATTGGGTTCGGACTGATCTCTGAGAGTATCCAAGAGTTGCTGCCCGTTTTCAACGGTCGTTACCTCAGAGGAGACCTGCGCCTCATCCAGGGCGTCGATGAATAATTCCTGATCGTCTTTATCATCTTCTGCCAGTATAATTTTTACAGGCTCTTTTTCATTTAAGCCTTCAGCGGCTGGGAGGGAATTATCAGAACTTATCATCTTGAAGGGTTTTACGAGTTCAAAAGTACTATATAAATGCTTAAAAGATTTCAATAAAGCAATATTCTTTAAAACAGTAACAGATTATTATCCGATCCAGACCTGCAAAATGGTGAAGTCTTAAAAGACCGTTTGAGGTTATTTTTATTCGCTCATAACGCTCATAGCAGGTAAATGTTTTTGAAAACAGACAAAACAACTTTATCCAAATAATCTTAGATATACTCGAAGTGAAAAGATCAATAGTGCTTTTACTATTTGCCGTACTGCCTAAAGTAAAATTGAAATTTTCCAGTACAGATTTTATAGCTCCTCCAGTATATTTTTCAGCAGTGCCGTCAGCTCTGTAAAAGTATTGGGTTTACTAATAAACCGCTCCGTTTCATGAATAATCGACAATTGTGCAGCAGCATTTTCGGAATAGCTGGAATATAGAATTACCGGAATGGGTTTGAGCTTTTGGACAGCTCTCATTTTTTCTATAAATTCATTCCCATTTAAAACAGGCATATTATAATCTAAAAAAATAAGATCAGGCAGGATTTTTGTACTTTTCAAAAACTCTAAAGCTTTAATGGAATTTGTTTCTGCCAGGCAGGTAACATTTTTATCCAGAGAATTGATGGCTTCGATAAACACATCGGCATCATCACTATCATCGTCAATCAACAGTATATTTTTATATAACATGGCGTATAATTATTTATAGTTCTTATCTAACCGTTTTTAATTTCACTACATAAGAAAAATTAATTTTGGCATTTTTTTTAAGTAGTATTATTTTAAAGAGAACTGTTCCAATAAATTCAGATACAAAACAGAACTTAATCACTTAGAAAATTTAATGGAGATTTTTGTTTTTTATAATTCATGAAGCCGTTCGTTTTTTGGCAGCAGGTGTCAGAATATTTCAATTTGACTATTTCCAAAATTACACCAGTCTTACTGCTACATCTTACACAATACTATTTAGCTATTACAGGATTCAAACATAAAAATCTTTATATCAAAACTTTACATAAAAAGCATTCAATAAGAAATGAGAATTATCCAATTTTATTAAAAACTTCCTGCTTGTAAAATAACTTATATGATTTTTTCATAAAAGACTTAAAAAAACGACCACAATTCACTGTAAATCAAAATATTGAAAATGGTAATTATATAACAATGCCTACTAAAAATCTGCTACCTTTGCTATCCTATCAAACTGCTTTATTTAAAATTTTATGAAATTTATTAATAATTATATCAAACTGCCGCAGATCCATTCTATTAAACGATTTTAATCTTTTATATACCTTGGCATTCTCAACATATTTTATCTTGATCTTACAACTGTTATTTTTATATATGATGCATCCAAGTTAAACACGCAGGAGGTCACCTATTTTTTAAACTTTATATTTTCAATTCGTAATTTGATTTTGGGGTAACTGCATGGTGCAGTTACCCCAGCAGGAAACTGCATTAATTAAAGCAAAAGTGAAATGCACTGCTAAATCAAACGAATGCTTATGGAAACTGCTGCACTTGAAAAAAATCAAATTAACCTTCCCTCCTTTCCCGTCGTTGGAATTACTGCGGAAGGCTCTGAAATAGATACTGTTAAACAAATCCTTTCTGGTATTACTCCAAATTCCGGTATGGCATTTCTGGTTATGGAGAATTTAGAGTCCCGCCAGAATGCGGATCTCACCCAGCAGCTTGCGGATTGTGTTAAAATGCCGGTTTATGAAATAGTAAATACCGTAGAATTAAAGCCGGATCATATATACGTCATACCCGAGAAAAACTTTCTTATACTTGAAAATGAAATTTTAAAGCTAAAACCGGCCATTCGAGGCAGCAGGACTAATAACTGTCTGGATATTTTTTACAATGCTCTGGCACAAAAATACGAGAGTTATGCCATAGGACTGCTGGCTTGCCAGTCTTCTATAGATGGAGCGGCAGGACTTAAAAATATCAGAGAACAAGGCGGTGCATCGGTTTCTGCAGTCACAAAAAGCGGTTTTGAACTTAATAAGGCTAATGCTGAGTTTATTGATTACTTTACAGCCCCCCTACAAACTGCCGCTAAGCTGCTGGAGATTAGAGAAAGTTATTTAATCAATCGAGCCTACGAGGAAAAGGAAGCATCAGCAGAACAGGACGAATTCTTAAGACAAATCATTGATCTCGTAGCTGCAAAATCCGGTACTGATTTTCATCATTATAAAGAACAGACCATTCGAAGGAGGATTGCCAAAAGAATGGTAATTACCAGACAAGAAAGCGCGGAAAGCTATCTTACCTTACTAAAAAGTAAAACGACTGAACAGGATTTATTATTTAACGATATTCTTATTCCTGTAACCTATTTTTTTAGAGATCAGCTTTTCTTTGATAGTCTGCCAAAAGTAATTTTTCCCTCTCTTGTAGAATCACTTAGAGGAAAAGAATTAAGAATATGGTCAGCAGGATGCTCTACTGGTGAAGAAGCTTATTCATTAGCAATTTCAATTACTGAATATCTCGAACAAACCAATAACAGCGAGATCATCATCAAAATATTTGCTTCTGACTTATCCGAAAAATGTATTGAAAAAGCCCGTCTTGGCATATATACGCATCAGGATGTGAAGAATATAAGCGGGGAAAGACTGGCAAAATATTTTACGAAAAAGGAAAGCGGTTATCATATCAGCAAGTCAATCCGTGACAGCTGTATTTTCGCTATACATGATCTTACAAAGGATTTTCCTTTTTCTAAAATTGATTTTATAACCTGCCGTAATGTATTGATCTATTTTAATGCTGATATGCAGAATAAGGTGCTTTCTTCTTTTCATTATGCTCTTCGAGACCAAGGTTATCTTTTCTTAGGAAAGTCTGAATCTGCCGCACGGGTCGAACAGTTATTTACAGCTGTGGAAAGACAGGGAAAAATATACCGACGCAGAAAAGCAGACTTTCGCTTTACCTCTGAAATGCCGGGTTATACTGCTGAAAAATCAGTCAGTAAAATAGATATTCCTGCAAATACAGTTACGAATTATAAAAAAATTGCAACAGATATGCTTCTTGAACAATATTCGCCTGCTGCTGTTGTAATTAACGATGATTTCGAAATCGTCCATTTTCATGGTGACACGAGTGCTTTTTTGCAGCCTTCTGCTGGTGAGCCCAGCTTTAATATCATGAATATGGTTTCTCATGAAATTCGTTTTTCACTTAAAAATGCGATTTTAAAAGCCCGAAATGATAAAAGAAATTGTATTGGAGGACCTATTACAATAAAAAATCAGACTTTCAGCATTTCTTTTGAAGCTGTATATCTTCCTTCGAATATTGAATTGCTGCTTATTATTTTTCATAGAAAACCAATTTCAGGAGAAAAGGCCGTACAGAATGACAATACATCAGAACAAAAAGAGATGGAATTACAGCTGTTTCAGCTTCAGAATGACTTTAAATATTTGACAGAAGAACAACAGGTCTATTTTGAAGAGCTTCGCACCTCTAATGAAGAGCTTCTCCATAGAACTGAAGAACTTCAATATCTAAATGAAGAGTTACAAACTTCTATAGAGGAGCTTCATTCTAACAATGAAGAGCTCTCCTGTACAAATGATGAGCTTCAGAATCATAGGAAGCAGCTCCATTCAATGAGAAATTTCTACGAATCGATTGTTAAAACAATTCGGGAGCCGCTTTTAATAATAGACCGCAATCTTATCGTCCACAGCGCCAATCCTTCCTTTTACAGCTATTTTAAAACGACTGAAGAACTTATTGAAGGAATTTCGATTTCTGAAATAGGAAATGCCCTTTGGAATACAGTTGAATTTCAAGAATTAGTGCTGAAAAAAATAAGCAGGGATCAACCAGTTTTGAATGCCAGAATACAATTCAGTGAAAATCCAGCCGTGAAAAAAGTAATGATTATTAATGCTGCACCAATTACTGACTCTATGCCTGAGGGCTTGATTTTGATCGCTCTTGAAGATATTACAGATTTGGAAAAAAGCAATGGAGATTTACTGCTAAAAAATAACGAACTGCTAAAAAGAAGCATACAGCTGGAATCGTTTACCGCTGCGGCCGGCGAGCAGCTCTTGGAGCCGATTCGAAAAATGTATATGTTCGGCAAAAAAATTATTGATCAAGATCCTGAATTATCGACATCTTCCAAACATAATGTAAGACGCCTGCTCCATTCGGCCATCAATACAAACCAGCTCATCGAAGATTTAGTTACCTATTCCCAACTTAATTTTGCGGAAAAAAGATTCAAAAATGCAGATCTTAATTTAATAATTAAAAAAGCCTTAAACGATCTTAAAAAAGTGATTACAGAGCATAAAGCCATCATTACAGTAGAGCCGCTGCCTCCGATGAAAATTATAGCATCTCAATTTCATATGCTGTTTGTAAATGTAATCTCTAACGCAATAAAGTTTGCCCAGCAGGATACAGCTCCTCATATTAAAATTGGGATACATTATCCAAATCAGGAAATATTTGACACGTTTAATGCTGATTCTAAAACAGATTATATAATACTCTCGATAAGCGATAATGGAATTGGCTTTAAAAAAGAATTTGAAAATCGCGTCTTTGATCCTTTTTTCCGTCTGCAGAGCAATGATGAGCAATACGGCAGCGGACTTGGGCTGGCGTTGGTGCAAACCATTATTTCGAACCATAACGGTTTTGTAAGAGCTTCCAGCGAACCTGGTAAAGGCACAACATTATATTTGGGCCTGCCTTTAGAGAAATCATCAGCTGATTCTTACGTGCGGGATTAAAAGCTCTAAAATGCAGATTTGTATTTATATTGATAAATAATTAAATTTAAGTAAAAAAATAAAGCTGCCTTTACATAAGTTAAGGCAGCTTTATCATTTTAAATAAGAAATTTTAAAGGGCTTACTAGGCTCTTTCATAAATTTACCTTTTTTTCTATACAGTTTTGTCTTCAGAATCATGTCCTTCCAGCTTAACAAGCTTATTGTAAACTCCAAGCAATAAAAATGGTGATGCCCATTGCCCTACAAATAGTGCAGTATGCTTTCTTCCCAAACATTTTAAGGTCAATGACGTTCTCATTGCAGCAAGTGCGGCGTATAAAAATAAATCTGATGGCAGTTTTGAAGTTTGTTCTTCGATCGCTTTTGCCGTAGCTCCTTCTGTGTTTTGATTTTCAAATGACATAATATTTTATTTAAAATTAATAATTGGAAAAGTAGAACATCAGTACAGAGGGTTTTTACAGAATTAAACTCTAATATTACAACATTGACTAGCAAATAATTTATTATCAAACAATTACAAGTATTTTTAAAATTCCACAAAGAGCTTGCAAGATTTTAATCAGGTACTTTATAAAGCATTAAAATTTGTTTCTTTCTGATTTAAAACATAAACTATGAAAATTATACAACTATAAATGTTCAGACTATAAAATTCATCTGGATTGCTCTTTTACATTTACAAATGATGCTTCAGGAAACGAATAGATAATTTACGAATAGTAAGGCATCATAGTAAAATTTAATTTAAAAAATTGTATTATGAATTTAAGTAAAACAGAAGATTACGGTCAGAAAGATCAGGGTTTTCAGAATAATGAATTAAGAAACGAAGGACAGGAAAATGAAACCTCTTCAGTAGATCATTCTATAACCGATAATGCTGAACCAGATTATGGAAATGAGTTTAGCAGCGAAGAATTCAAAACTGATGAACTTGGTAATGAAAACTTGGGTAATGAAAACCTGGGAGATGATGAATTCAATAATGAGGAACTTGACAGAGATGCATTTGAAACCGAAGACAATGATGAATTCGGCACGGAAGATCTAGATAACGAAGGTCTTGATGAAGAAACCAATCGTGATAGTAGCTTCTAGCTATTTTAGAACCGTCTTTTTAGGCGGTTTTTTTATGAAAAATTATAAATTATTATTTACGATTTCCTGTCTCAATTGCATTAAAAATAAAAGCCTATTTTTTTTCAAAAAATAGGCTTTTAAATTAAACAATCAACAAAGATATATTATGGTCTTGTTGTTCCGTTGATCGTATCTCTACGTGCAGGAGTTGACGTTTCTGTTTTAGGAGTAGTACCTTTCTTTTTGTTAGAACGCTGTTTAGTAATCGTGTCTGTTTTTGTATTACCCGATTTGTGCTCAGAACCATGCTTACTTTTCTTGTTGTAAGTAGAATCTGTTTTAGTCGTTGACTTTGTTTTCGCAGGAGTGGTCTGCGCTGATGCATATACAAATGATAATGCCATACAACAGGTTAAAAATAAATTTTTCATAATTCAATAGTTTAAATAATAATTTGATAGAGAAACAAAAAGCTTTTTGTTCTCTTGCAAATGTTGCACACTTAGTATTCAGTTATTTATAAAACCTTATGCATTAATTACATGATTACCATTTACTTGCAAAACAAATGTATACAGAAGAGTTTTTAAACAAATAGTTTTACTTATCGAATTATAATTAGCATAAAAAAAACCTGTAATATTCTTTTATAGATTACAGGTTTTTTACTTATTTTTTGAAATATTTATTCCTCATCTTCTTCAGACGCATCAAAGTTAATAGTATTATAAGCAGCTTCCGTTAAAATAGTATCTGCTTCTTTTTCTTCTTCTAATGTCTGCTGCAATAATGCTGCGGCTTGCTCTTCTCCCAAAGTTGTTGCAAACGCTGCCAAAGTTCCGTAAGTTGCAATCTCGTAGTGTTCGATTTTTTGCGAAGCCGCAATAATTCCTGCATCTCTTACTGGACCTTCCTGCGTTTCTTCCATAATACTTTCTCCTTCCTTAATTAGACCTTCCATAGCATCGCATTTTTTTGCAGCAGCTTTTTCTCCAATTATTTCAAAGACTTGTTCCAATCGGCTTACTTGTTCTTCTGTTACAGCCAAGTGTTCATTGATCGCCGTAATTAGATTTTCAGAAGTTGCATTTTTAGCCATCTTAGGTAACGCTTTTGTTAATGCTTTTTCTGCCCAATAAATATCTTTTAAAGAATCTACAAATAAATCTCTCAATCCTTCGGCTGCAGACGATTTAGCTTTTACCGTTTTTCCTTTAGATGCTGTGGTCGTTGCTTTTTTAGCAGTACCCTTTGTGTTTGTCGCTTTCATAATGTTTTTTTTTTAATTAACGATTTCAAAACTAGCTGAAGACATAGGGCGATTTTTACATAATTATGGCGGGTATTTGTAAGATTAGCATCATTACATGAATCATTTTACAAATATCGGCGAATTTATAGATTATAAAAAGTAAGCTTTATCATCAGACTTTAAAAATGGGTTCAGCGGAATGAAGTATTTGAGTAGATTAAACATTGAAGCACGGAAAGTAATGTACATATTAATAACAAACTGGTAATTATACAATTACAAAAAGCTTTAGTGTAAAATAGAGCTGTATCACACCCTTACATTTACCAATATATTAATTATTAAAACTATATTATTATGAGTACTTCAAACAATAAAAAAAGCACTGGTAGTGCAAAAGCATCAGATAAAAAAACTGATAAAAAAGAAACTGCTTCAAAAAGCACAGATAAGGCTGCTGATACTAAAAAAGACACAGCAGACAATAAAAAGGGAACAGATAAAAAATAATATTAAAAAAAAAACGAGTATGAGTTTAGATGAGAGAGAAAACTACGGTCAAAGTGACTCGTATTCTCAAGAAGACGAAACAAGAACTGGAAATGAAGAGTATACTACTTCTTTAGATAGTACTGAATCTAACGATGAACTGCAAAATAAGGATCCTGATTTTAATCAACAAGATGATTATAATAAAATAGATAGTCTGGATGATGATCAGAAAGAATATGATTCTAATGAGTTAGAGGATGAGAATGATCTCGAAGATGAAGATGATCTGGAAGACGAAGATGATTTAATTTCCAGTGATGAAGATGATTCGGAGTTGGACTCGGACAATGACTACACCCAAAGTGACATCAACAAATCGCTTTAAAACACTGCTTAAACCGTCTGAAGTTCAGACGGTTTTTTTTTATTTTTCAACAGAGTAAACACGGGAGATGCGGCAGTACTTATGTATTGAACAAGAAGGTGTTATTAGATCTTATAACAGAATCTGGAGTAATGCATGCCAATCTGAGAAATTCGCAGAACCGGGATTATATTTCAAAATTTAAGTTAATCTAAATTTCTTCCTGTCATTTTGAACGGAAAGCCAATCCATCTGCAAAACATTTTTTATCAATATTTTGATATCGTCAAAAGTAGCGGGCTTTACAGCATAAAAATTAGCTCCAAGTT
This sequence comes from Flavobacterium sp. 22659, assembly GCF_052044235.1. NCBI lineage: Bacteria > Pseudomonadati > Bacteroidota > Flavobacteriia > Flavobacteriales > Flavobacteriaceae > Flavobacterium > Flavobacterium sp. 22659. The sequence goes on along the minus strand of NZ_JBQEMU010000020.1, from coordinate 28,528 downwards.
CTTGCGCTTTGAAAATTGTGAGAGGATCACTGCTGGTAGAAAGCATTATAATCAGCAATTTATTTAATTTCCTATTTTTCTTTATTTGTACGAGGCATTCAAAACCACCTATTTTAGGCATATTAATATCCAGAAAAATAAATTCGGGTAATGGTTTCGGATTTTTAGAAAGAATATCCAGTAACTGTTTACCATCTTCCGCCTGAGTTAAAATTACATTACTATTCACTTCAAGCAGCGCTTCAAGAAACATCAGCCTGTCATCTTCGTCATCATCTGCTAAATAAATATTCCTTTGTAATTGTGAGGTCTGTGCTTTCAATTGCTTAATATTTTATATCGCAAAAACATAAGACAAGAATTTAGAAATCTGCAAATGTTTATATAAATATAAGCGTCTGAGAATCGATAAACGATCGAATTACATCCGTGAAACGGTTAATAATAGTTAAAGATACTTATTTAACTTAAGAAAAAACACATAAAAAGTTTATTTTCTAACTTAAATGTATGATCCGCGTTAGTATTTTACCTATTAAAACATAAACAACATATTTTATAGAAAAAAATCTTATAAAAACAATTTAAGAACATTGATTTAAGAACATTGATTTAAGAATATTGCAGCTATTTCACTGCCTTAAATAGTGATTCTGCCATTGCTTTGGCATCTTTTGCATAATTCCGCTTATAGTAATTAAGAAGCTGTGATTTTGTTCTATTTTCGCCTTTCGCATGACCGTCCCAAATGACTCCTAATGACGCATAAGGAGCAAAAGTAACACCAAGGCTGCAGAAAAAATTGGCAATATTTCCAGTCACATGCTCAACACCGTCTGAATCTCCAGTAATAATGACGCCACCAATTTTACCGTCCAGCGGCGAATCTTCACCCGCCAGAATTTTATCGTAAACTTCATCAAGTCGTTCGATGCATCTTTGAAGTTCAGACGAATGATTGTTCCACCACAAAGGAGTTGCAAAAAGTAAAATATCGGCATCCAGAATTTTCTGGTAGATTTCGGGCCAATCATCTTTATTTTCCATTTTTGTGTAAGTTCCGGGAAGAATATGATTCTCCGCTAGTTTGACAACTTCATAATCAATATTTTGATTTTCCAGATAAGTTCCCAGAAATTCTGTAAGTGTTTCAGTGTTAGAACTCCCTTTCTTTTTAAGAGTTGCTAACAGGATTATAGCTTTCATAGATTTTGTGGGTTATGAGTAATGGTTATATGCTGAAAGTTTGAAATGCATTGTCTTTAATTCAGTTCTTCTCTTTGTTCTAAAAAAAATAAACCTGTAGCCAGCAAATGCCGCAGGTTTACAAAAAATAAATAATCAACCAAGGCAGTTATTATCTGTCTTTACTATTACTTGATGCTGTGGAATCGGTTTTAACCGTTTCTGTTCCTTTTTGCTGTGTACCCGCGGCTCCAGATCCGGTTGAACCTTCTCCTGTTGCTCCGGTTGTTCCCGCACCATTAACTGTTGTGCTGTCTGTACCTGGGCCAACGGTGTCTACTGTTGTAGAAGTAGAATCTGCAGTGCTATTGTAATCATTCTCAGCAGATGATTCATTCTTTTTACAAGAAAGAATAGTTGCAAACAACGCAATCAGCATTGTGGTTTTAAATAGCTTTTTCATAATATTAATTTTTAGTTTGTATATTTTCAAATATACCCTTGTAGCTAAAGCTATTTTTACACAATTAATCTAAAATCTTACACTTTTCGATACAGTTATCTAAATTGAATAAATATTTTTAAGGTTAATTACCAAGTAATTTTCACTATACTATCTCCTGTAATTTTATACTCTAGTAAAATTTTACTTTTTGACACAGGCAGAATGCGTTTTTTATTTTGTAAGACATCTATTTTGATTTTACTGCTATTCTCAGGAAATAGTATTTTGAAATTACAGTCAAATTCGGCACTGCCTAAAACAGTAAACCGTACAGTATTTTTTGATTTTTTATAATTTACTAATGGATAATCGGCAAATAATAAAAAATCTTCATCCTTCACTTTATGATATTGTCTGGTCATTACGCCAAATCCAAGTCCGGCACCGTAAACCTCCTGCCCCACCTGCCCGCTCTTCTCCCATCCCGTATAAAGATCCTCAAGCGGAATCCATAAATCTTTCACAATTTCACCGGTTTTAACGTCATCAGAAAGCATTTCCTCGGGAAGCATTGTCGGATAATAATACGGTAATCGGCTCACGGCATATTTTAGAAATTCAGGAATTAAAATTTTTAATGACGGCAGTATTTCTACAGATTCCGACTGTATCAAATATTCAGAAAGCGCGGCATATACTTCCATTTCTTCATAAGCAGCGGTGTAGGGCGCTTCATTGAGTGGAAATATAGAAAAGTAATTACGATAATTTTTGCCGTATCCGTACTGGCAATCCCAAATCTGCATATTTTTGAAAAGCCCTGCCAGACAGGCATAACTTAAATCTAAATATTCTTGTTTGTTCGTAATTTTGCACAATTCTAAAAGTGCTCCTGCAGAAAAAGCCGTAATATTGGCTTGGTAAAAAATAGCAAATCCTTTTCCCACAAGCTTTTTAACTGATTTTTCCGCTTCATTAAAATAGCGTTTTTCATTTGTTAGTCGATACAGCAGCAGCATTAAATGCGCATAAGATCCTGGAACATCTTTTTCTCCGCCTTTCCCTGGAGCCGTTTCTTCTTTTATAACTTCTAAGGTATCCATCTTATAGAAAACTGGCCATTCGTAATCAAAATGATGCGCTACTTTAATGGCATATTCAATTGACTGTAAAACCAGTTCTTTTGCTTTTTTTTCACCCGTGAGTGCAAGTCTTGCAAGGTTCATAAGGGGATGATGCAAATACCACGAATCCATAACCATTTCCTTTTTTTGCTCTTCCGATTTATCAAGATCGTCTTTTAACTGAGGAAGCCAGCGGTTTAAAGTTTTTAATCGTGGATCATAAAAGGCATCCAATCCGTTAAGCAGATTATTATACACTGGATCAGTTTCTGTACAAGTCCAGTTTTTTAACTCATCTAAAGGAACTAATATCGCGAGCTGCACCATAATTTCTGCAGGCGTATCATAATCGCATAAATAAGCATTGAGATATGGAATTCCTTTTGTCTGGGTCCAGCACCCTTTGTTCGTAAAAATATCCTGCAGACAATTTTCTGTAATTTCAGGCCAATTATGATACTCCACTTCGGGATGAGGTAAAAAACGATACACCTCTGCAAGATTGTCTAAAAATTTCGTGGTCTGCTGCATTTCATTTTCAACAGCATCCGCTGAAAAAAGAACATAAGCATCAGAAATTGTATAAGATTGGTCTGACGGAAGCGGTTTATTTTCTAATATGGGTAATTTAAATCCTATTTCCGGCCATGACCCGCCTACAGTTTCTGCCAACGAGGTTTCTGTAGCTTCACAATAGGCACTCATAGAACCCAAATCCTGAAAATAGAAAAAAGAACCTGCTTTAGGTTTGGTCATACTAGCGAAAAGTATACCAGATCGAGCACCGATTTGATTCATGTAAATTTTACCATTCGTATTTTCAACACTTCCATTTTGGGTAAGCGGAATAATGTCACGCGGCCAGAAAGGAATCATTAAAGGCTGATTTGTTTTAAATGATGTCGTATAATGTAGCAGCGGAGCGTTATCGTCAGGAAAGGAAATCTGAACTTCGTACTGCCCCAGCCTTGTTTGTAAATTGATTACAAGTAACTGTCCGTCATCAAATAAATTGGTGACTTCAAAGCAGCTGTTCATACCAAAAGCAGGACGAAAAGCCATTTGTCCTTTATTTGGCCATGTCACCACGATCCATATTGAATCGCCGGTATTAAATACCTGAAACGTATATTTTTGGAATTCCTTCTCCCAAATTACGGCGCTGTTTTCTAAATCGGCGTGTACGGTTGCGGCCCAAGGTGAAATTGTATGCATAAGTGATGGGGTTTAAAAGAATATTTTTTTAATACAGAAATTATATCTGAAAACTGTTTATTCTCCAGTTTCCATATGTGGCGCATCTACTGGTTTAGACTGCGAAGAACCTATCTGGCGCAGATAAATAGAAAGAACAATAATGGCGAAAATCGAGAGAAATTCACTCTGCCAATTCTGAAAAGATTCAAACCAAAATCTCGAATCTGTAATATATTGCGGGGCAGTTTCTAAAGCTTTTCCCTTTAACGAAAGCTGTTCATTTTCATCTTTTAAACTTCCATAAAAATGCAATAAAAAAGATAAAGCAAATAAAAGGAAAAGTGCAATAGTTAGAGAATGTTTGTAAAGCACTAAAATCCAGCCGCCTTTTTTAACAGGTCCGGGAGCGCCTTTTCGGGAAGCTGAAGGTTCTCTGTCTACTTCTTCGTCCTTCTCAAAATCTTTAGATTCTGATGAGCCTTTCTGCTGTAAAAAAATGGTCAGCACTACTAAAAGTCCCATTTGTAAAAACTCACTTTCCCAGTTTTCAAAAGTAGATTCTATAAAATGTCCTGTTGTAAAATAAGAAGATAATGGTGCCACAGAAGCGCCTTCTTCAATCAAGTCTTTATTATATTCCTCAAACCCAAAAATAATTTGTCCTGCCATTGCTACTACAAACAGCAGAAAAAAACAAACGGAAAGTCCGTTATTGCGTAAAAAAGTTTTCATGATTTAATATTTTGGAAATAAAGGTGAATTGATTTAATGACATTTTTTTACATAATTTTCGTGTTATGTTGCAGTTTTAAACTTAATCTTCAATTTAAAAATTTATGCTGCAGTAACTTTGGGATATAACTTAATTATCAAACCTTTAAGTCTGTTTTGATAATCTTCCAACAGCCAAGCCTTATAGTTTCTACTGGCATTATCCAAACATTTTACATATTGTTTTACACGCCATTCTATTTCTGGCTGCAAAGCTTCTGCCAATGCGATTGCCTGCGACAGTGTTTCTGCATTATCCATACACATTTTGGCATGCTGCCTTATAGATTGCTGAATGACGGTTTTTGGTTTTCTATCAGTATCAATAGCTTCCTGATAATGTCCTTCGATATCAAATGTCATCTCCAAAGTATTAGGAAATTGAGCGCGTAATTCGGCAGAAAGTCCGTGAGATTGTAAAGATGAACTTCCGTTACATTGAAAATGCAGTTGTTTAGCAAATTCCTCTGGACGTTCAAAAACATATTTCCAGTCTACAGGTTCTTCCCAGGCACCGAAACGCTGGATATTATTCCCCAGATCAGTAATCGTAAACGTTTTTTTAGACGGAAGTCTTCTTGATCCGCGACCCACCATTTGATGGTAAAGTGTTATCGAAGTTGTGGCGCGGTTCAAAATTACATTTTGTACCTTGGGTTCATCAAAACCAGTGGTTAAAATCGAAACCGAAGTCAGAACTGCATCTTTGGTTTTCTTAAACCATTTTAGAATTTCTTTACGCTCTTTATCAGGTGTTTTATTATCAAGATGTTTGATCGCAATTCCTGCTTCAGTAAAAGTTTCATATACTTTTTGAGAAGCCGCAATTCCGTTATTAAAAATCAGCGTTTTTTTTCCTGCACCATTTTCACTGTGCGCTTTTAGCAATAATTCCAGCATTGGTGGTGAACTATATAATTCATTAGAAGAACTTACCGTATAATCGCCATGTATTCCTGTTTTTAGCGAATTTAATTCAACCTCATAAATATAAGATTGTGGTTTAGCGAGAAAACCCTGCGCAATAAGCTCTGAAATATTCTCACCCATTACCAACGATTTGTAATGCTTTTTCATTGGTTTAGATATATCAGAACTAAAAGGTGTTGCGGTAACTCCAATAACAAAAGCATTTTTAAAACTGCTCATTAATTTCCTGAATGAATTGTGATGCGCTTCATCTACAATTACAAGACCAACGTTATTGGTTTTTATTTTTTTAGCTTTTATTCGGTTACGCAGCGTTTCTACCATGGCAACATAACAATCAAAATCAGGTTTAAAGTCTAGGCTTTTACTGCTGATAATATGGTTATTAATTCCATTTTTTTTTAATGTCGAAGAAGTCTGTGTAGATAATTCTTTGCGATGCGTCAGGATAATAACTGTTTTATCAAATTCTTCTATAAACCTTCTGGCAATTTCAGAAAAGATTATAGTTTTTCCCCCACCCGTAGGTAACTGGTATAAGAGTTTGCCGTTATTTTCACTTTTGATATGATCAAAAATTGTTTCGATATCTTTTTCCTGATAAGCATAAAATGCTTTTTTAGGCTTTGTATTAGTTTTCATTTTGATCTAATTATTTATTCTTTACTCTTTATTCCGCCGGCGACAATTGTGATTCCATAAATTTTCCAGTTACAATTGTACCTTCTTCATCTTCCCATTGCGTAATGATGTTCTCAATCAATTCTGGTTCGAAACCTATAACTTCCATAATCTGGTTACCAAACTCCTGCTGTACTTTCTGGCCTTTTTTAAACATAATATCTCGCATTTAGATTGTTATTTGATTTCTTTTTTGTATCAATCAGGTATTACCGAACTCCATCTTCATTTTTAATATTGTAAAATTACCGTTCGGAAAGGTTTGCTATTTACATTATTATATAAAGATTTTATATTATTATTTCATTAGTAAAAATCTGGAGATAAGACATTTATAAATAAGTGCAAAATGAAAATTCTGTAAGAGCCAACCCTAATTGTGTAAAAACCAATCTTCTTGTACCATTACATTTGAGATGCCTGAAAATCAGAAATCTACATCAGGACTTGATTTTAACCATTAATACTATACACTATGAAAAATTCGCAGGATGATAAACAGAGAGATCTGTCGGTCAACAAATCTGACGGCACTAATAAATTCCTGACCACGAACCAGGGAATTAAAATTAATGACGACAATAATACGCTGAAGGCGGGCGATAGAGGTCCTTCTTTATTAGAAGACTTTATTTTGAGAGAAAAAATTACACATTTTGACCACGAAAGAATCCCTGAACGAGTAGTTCATGCGCGTGGTTCAGGAGCACATGGTTTTTTTGAAGTAACAAATCCGATTCCGGAATTAACAAAAGCTGGTTTTTTGCAGGAAATGGGACAAACTACACCCGTTTTTGCACGATTCTCTACTGTAGCAGGATCGCGTGGCTCTACAGATCTTGCACGTGATGTCAGAGGATTTTCGGTAAAATTTTATACGCAGGAAGGTATTTATGATTTTGTGGGAAATAATATTCCTGTATTTTTTATTCAGGATGCTTCTAAATTTCCAGATCTTGTTCATGCTGTAAAACCAGAGCCACATAATGAAATTCCGCAGGCTGCATCAGCACACGATACCTTTTGGGATTTTATTTCCTTAATGCCGGAATCCATGCATATGATCATGTGGGTTATGTCTGACCGCGCCATTCCCAGAAGTTATCGCATGATGGAAGGTTTTGGAGTACATACGTTTCGATTCATAAATGAAGCTGGCAAATCTTCTTTTGTAAAATTGCATTGGAAACCCAAATTAGGAACTCATGCGGTGGCTTGGGACGAGGCGCAGAAAATTTCTGGTAAAAACCCAGATTTTCACAGGCAAGACCTTTGGGAAGCGATCGAAATGGGGAATTTTCCCGAATGGGAATTAGGAGTTCAGGTAATTCCAAGCGAAGACGAAAACAAATACGAATTTGATCTCCTTGATCCAACAAAGATAGTTCCGGAAGAATTGGTTCCCGTAACGATTGTAGGAAGAATGGTTTTGAACAGAAATCCTGATAATTTCTTTGCAGAAACGGAGCAGATTGCTTTTCATCCCGGACATGTTGTTCCTGGAATTGATTTCTCCAATGACCCATTATTACAGGGAAGATTGTTCTCCTATACCGATACGCAGCTTACAAGATTAGGAAGTCCAAATTTTCATGAGATTCCAATTAACCGCAGTATAGCTCCGACTCATAATAACCAGCGTGACGGGCATATGCGTCAGGAAATCAATAAAGGCCGTGTAAGTTATCACCCAAATTCTTTAGGAGGAGGATGTCCCTATCAGGCACAAATCAGCGAAGGAGGATTTAATAGTTTCCCAGAACGTATTGAAGCGCATAAAGTACGAGAAAGAAGTGAAAGTTTCTCTGATCATTTCGGACAGGCAAAATTATTCTTTAATAGCCAGACCCCGGAAGAAAAAAGCCATATTGTAAAAGCGCTTCGTTTTGAATTGGGAAAAGTAGAAACCACTGCTATTCGTGTGAGGATGCTGGGATTGTTATCTCAGGTTGATACAGAACTTGCGGAAAAAGTAGCGATTGGGCTTGGAGCAGCTGTACCAAGCAAACTTGAATTTTCAGTTAACAAAGGCGTTTCTCCAGAAAATGAAGGCGGCGATCAGGAACCTAAAACAGTGGAACAATCTGTCAGTTCATCTAATGCATTAAGCATGCTAAAAAATCCAACCAATACCCCAACAATCGAATCCAGAAAAGTAGCCATCCTTTGTTCTGACGGCGTTTCTAAGGCAGCGGTAAAGAATATGAAAAACGCACTTAAAAAAGCAGATGCTAAAGGTTTTGTGATTGCACCGCATTTAGGTGCTGTTCTTACAGATTCTGATGGAGCTCTTAAGGCTGATTTTAGTTTTCTAACAGCATCTTCTGTTTTATTCGATGCAGTTTATGTACCCCACGGATTAGGCCTAAATGTCTTGGCAGAAAGTGATGATGCCCTGGAATATTTAAATGATGCTTACAAACACTGTAAAGTAATTGGAGCCGACGGCCAGGCATCAGAATTGCTGAGCGGGACCACTTTTGCTTCAAAACTAAGCAATGATGACGCCGGAATTATTGTAACGAGCGATGTTGCATCTGAAGCATTTGCTCGGGAATTTATTGACGCAATGGGTTTACACCGTTTTTGGAAGCGTGAACCAAACCTATACTTATAATCAAAAAAAAAATCAAACATGAAAAATTCAGAAAAGAAAGGTCAGACCAACGCGCCTCAATCAAAGGAAGCTGAAACAAATGCTGTAAAGAACGACGCCAAAATTAATATAGTTGAGCCAGCATCTGATGCTGCAAAAGATTTAAACGAACTTTTTGTTGATAGTCTTAAAGATATTTACTGGGCAGAAAATGCATTAGTCGGCGCACTGCCGAAAATGGCAGCAAATGCCACATCGCCAGGACTTGCAGGCGCAATTTTAGAACATCTTGATATCACTAAACTTCAGGTAAAAAGATTAGAGCAGATTTTTGATCTGATAGGACAAAACCCAGAAGGTAAAAAATGCGCAGCAATGGCGGGATTATTAGAAGAAGGTGATGCTATTCTTTCGGAAACAACTCCCGGTCCTGTCAGAGATGCCGGAATTATTGCGGCTTCGCAAAAAATTGAGCATTATGAAATTGCAACATACGGAACTCTTGCGGCTTTTGCAAAAACTCTGGGAGAAAATGATGCTGCAAAACTGCTGACTCAAACTCTTGCCGAAGAAAAAGAAGCAGATTGTATTTTAAATGACGTTGCTTTGAATACCGTGAATACAATAGCTGCTGAATACGAGTAGTAAATAATTCATAGATTTTTATATTAAAATAAACCCGACAGTTTCTAAAAAAGCTGTCGGGTTTACCATATCTTGAAATTTCATTTAATTTTGTTGATGAAAAAGATTCTCTGATCTACTTCCAAGGATCCAGCACTACTTTCACACAGCCGTCTTCACGTTTTTTGAAAATATCATAAGCATGTGCAATTTCCGACAATGGCAGTCTATGCGTGATAATATCATCGAGTTTTACTTTTCCCTGCACCACATATTCCAACAACTTATCAATATGTTTATGAGCCGGAGCTTGTCCTCCTTTTAAGACTATTCCTTTGTCAAAAAATTGCCCTAATGGAAAATTGTCATAATTAACAGGATATACACCTAAAACTGCAACTATTCCACTTCTTCGTACAGCGCTCATACACGCTTCTAAAACTTTAATAGATCCCTTTTCAAAATTAATGGTGGCTTTGATTCTGTCCCCTAAATTTCGGTCTGGCTCAAAACCTACAGCATCAATGCACACATCGGCGCCACGTCCATGAGTTAAAGAACGAATTTGTTCCACTACATCTTTCGGTCCGTCTTCCCACAAAATGGTAGTACAGCCCGTGCTAAGCTTTGCTTTGTCTAGTCTGTACTGCAGCGTGTCCACTACAATAACTTGTGCCGCCCCTCGTAAAACAGCACTTTTAGCTGCCATAATTCCAACTGGGCCAGAACCAAAAATGGCTACCGTTTCGCCGCCTTTCACTTCTCCCCAGTCCACTCCTGTATATCCTGTTGGAAAAATATCAGTTAGAAATAGAACCTGCTCATCACTAAGATCTTCAGGAACAATTCTTGGCCCATAATTAGCATACGGAACTCTTACATATTGCGACTGGCCTCCATCATAACCTCCATACAAATCAGTATAGCCAAAAAGTGCACCGCCTTTTTCTGTCGCTATTCCTCCTTCTGGTCCATAATGCTCGGGATTACTGTGTTCACAATTTCCGGGAACATCATGATTGCAGAAAAAACAATTCCCGCAGGCAATCGGAAAAGGAACCACTACTCTGTCTCCTCTTTTTAAATGGGTAACCTCAGATCCAACTTCTTCTACTATTCCCATAAATTCATGCCCTAAAACCATAGGTCTAGGCTGCGGAAACCCTCCCGAATAAATGTGTAGATCAGATCCGCATATGGCTGTTGAAGTTACTTTAAGTATAATATCATCTTTTGCTTTTAAAATCGGATCATCTACTGTATCATATTTAATAGATCCCGGACCGTGTATAACTGCTGCTTTCATAATTCTTATTTTAAAGATTAATAGAAAGCTAATCAACTATTAATAAAGCACTTATTCTTACAGCATTATGATAAATTATTATATAACATACACAATGGCAATGATATAAACTTAAAATTTTACCATGTAAATTTGATATATAAACGTCTATTAAATTTGGTTGAAAACTTGAAAAAAACTTTGTCAACTAACTAAATAAATAAATCATGAATAAGATTTCAGATCAAATAAATAATGGAAGTATTTCATCGGGAGAAAATGTATCGTTTTGGATTGATTCTACTTCACCGATTGCGTATAATACCCCAGATCAAAATTGTGGTGCCGAAGTACTCGTTATTGGAGGCGGAATCGCTGGTCTTAGTACTGCATATAAATTATTAAAAGCAGGTAAAAAAGTAGTTGTCGTTGAAGACGGGTTTATTGGTAGCGGCGAAACGGGTCGTACTACAGCACACCTAACCTGTGCCCTTGATGACCGATACTATTATCTGGAAAGTACTTTTGGTAAAGAAGTCGCAAAATTAGCCGCAGAAAGTCACAGCAAGGCAATAGATGAAATTGAAACAAATGTAACTGACCTAAATATAGGCTGTTCCTTCAGAAGAGTCAACGGATATTTATTCCTGCATCCTAGTGACAAACCGGAGAATTTAGAAAAGGAATATGAGGCTACCAGAACCGCTGGAATTAATACCACATTTCTAAACGCCACACCAGCCATAACAGGCGGAGAAAAAACACATTCTATTGTATTTCATAATCAGGCCCAATTTCATATTTTACATTATTTGAAGGGTCTTGCCGATGCCATTACAAAGTTAGGAGGCATTATTTACACAGAAGCGCGTGCCGAAAATATAACCAAACATGGTGCACAAGTAAATGGTTTTACCTTTTCGGCAGATCATATTTTGGTGGCTACCAACTCTCCTATTAATGATACGTTAACTATGCATACTAAACAAGCTGCTTATAGAACTTATGTTATTGCGGGGAAAATACCTAAAGGGTTACTACCTTATTCTCTATGGTGGGATACTGGGGACGCTAATTCGGAATGGGTTGCAGAACCGTATCATTATGTTCGATTAGAAAATTTTGACGATCAGTATGATCTGCTTATTTCGGGAGGCGAAGATCATAAAACAGGCCAGGAAGATCAGGAAAATATTTCGGCAGCTGAACGTTATGAAAGGCTCGAAAGCTGGACAAGAAGTTATTTTCCTATGCTTGAAGATATCTCTTATCGATGGTCAGGCCAGATTATGGAACCTGTAGACGGTTTAGGTTTTATGGGAAAAAATCCCGGTGACAACAATATTTATATTATCACAGGCGATTCTGGAAACGGAATGACACATGCCACTATTGGCGCTATGATTATCAGCGACCTTATATTAGGAAACAAAAATCAATGGGAGGATTTATACAGCCCTTCAAGAATTACGCTAAAATCTACGGGAGACTTTTTAAAAGAAGCCGGAAATATGGCCTCACAATACCTAGACTGGATCAAAGGTTCTGACTTAAAAAACACAGCTGATTTACCTGCTGGCGAAGGTGGTGTACTCTCTTCTGGACTAAAAAAAATTGCGGTTTATCGCGATTACGACGATACTTTAAAAGCCTTCTCTGCAGTATGTCCCCACTTAGGCTGTATTGTTCATTGGAACACTGACGAAAAATCTTTCGATTGTCCTTGCCACGGTTCAAGATTTTCTACAGACGGCACCGTGATCAATGGTCCGGCACAAACTGATCTTAATCCAATACAAATTAAATAAAAAATTTCATCTATGGACTTTTACACATTGATTCAAATTTTAGTCTCGTCAATTGCTGCTACTTCTGCCATGACTTTGTTTAGTTATGCAGTATCGGCAACTGCCAGAGAACTCTACAAAGAACCTGTACTATTGAGCTATATTTTAAGCCATCTTCATTTAGAATTATCACCTAATGTAAAAAATATACTGGCGTGGATTTTACATTATACAATTGGTTTTGTTTTTGTAATTGCTTACCATTTTTTATGGATTTATAAAGTTCTCGAGCTAACATGGCCAATTGGTATTCTTTTAGGAGCAATTAGTGGTATTATTGGCATAATTACGTGGTTCGTTTTATTTAAAATGGTACCTCAAAAACCCAACATTGACTTTAAGGGGTACTATTTACAGCTTTTTGCAGCACATATTATTTTTGGTTTTATTGCTTATGCAGTTTATATTCTTTTTTAATAATAAAAACTTAACAGCAATTAAAATCTCTACTCAATCCGATTTTTGAAGCAAAAACAAAGTTCAATATTCTGGATTGTTATAAACTTCGCATGCAAAATATTCTACAATAAATATGTTGTTTCCCTTACTCTACTGCTTGCTGAGAGTATTTAAACATCCCCCTGTTAATACAGAAATATCCTTACTGAATCTTGAAGTTAAAATTTAAAAAAACTTGCCTTTAATTGTGTAACAAAGCAGGAGAATTCTGTAAAAAACACGTGTTTTACAAGTCTACATTTGAATCCGTTAAATTTTACAAGAAAAGATCATTTAACAAATAGTAATCACATTTAAAATAAATTATCGACATGCAGACAAATGTACACACCCCAAAAAATAAAGTGACAGAATCTAATTCTTCTACAAGCAGTAATGAACCGCCTCAAAATTACGATATGGTTGTTTTTTGCCATTTAAGATGGCAGTTTGTTTACCAGCGTCCGCAGCATTTAATCAGCAGAATGTCTAAAAACATGAAAGTACTTTTAATAGAAGAACCAATTGCCTTTGATGCTCATCAGGAAAACATAGCCAATCTTATTATTATCAATGACAACTTGCATATTTTGCAGCCTCGTGTTCATAGTATTGAAGCCATTGCGAGCGTATTACCTCAGTACATTAAAAATAAAAACGTTTCAACTGGATGGTTTTACTCAGCATCGTTTAGTCCTTTAATAGAATCCTTTGAATTTGAAACGATCATATACGATTGCATGGATGAATTAACATTGTTTAGAGGAGCTCCTGAACATTTGATTCATCAGGAAAAATATTTAATGGCCAATGCACATATTGTTTTTACAGGCGGAAAATCATTATATGAGTCAAAAAAGCAAAACCATTCTAATGTTTACTGTTTTCCAAGTTCTGTAGATGAAACGCATTTTGCACAGGCACTAAACGGAATTGAAATTCCCGCAGATATTGCCAATTTACAATCTCCAATTGTGGGCTACTTTGGCGTCATCGACGAGCGTATCGATTTAAAACTGCTGCATGAAACTGCCTTAAAACTGCCAAAAGTTTCCTTTGTGATGATTGGCCCATTGGCAAAAATTGACGAAGCGGATCTTCCAAAAGAAGAAAACATTTATTATTTGGGAATGCGATCTTATAATGAACTCCCGAATTATATTAAAGGTTTTGACATTGCAATAATGCCCTTTGCAATAAACGATGCGACTAAATATATAAGTCCGACAAAAACTCTGGAATATATGGCCGCTGGAAAACCGATTATCTCCACTAAAATAACAGATGTTGTAAGAGATTACAGCAATTGCGTAAGTCTTATCGAAACCGCTGATGATTTCTGTAATGCCATTACCTTACTTTTCGATAAGAGAGCAAGCGCATTGATTCCGTTGAAATATAGCGAGATATTAAAAAATACATCTTGGGATAGTACTGCTGCAAGAATGCAGGAAATTATTAAAGAATTTTCAAAATGAAACAAGTAGATATTTTAATAATCGGTGCTGGAATTTCCGGATCGGTATTAGCAGAAAGATATGCCTCTATAGGAAAAAAAGTCCTTATTATCGAAAAACGAAATCATATTGCAGGAAACTGTTATGATTATGTGGATGACAACAATATTCTGGTTTCAAAATATGGAGCACATTTGTTTCATACCAATGATGAAATTGTCTGGAAATATGTAAATCAGTTTTCTGATTGGTATCCTTGGGAACATAAGGTAATTGCCAGAGTCGATGATAAAACGGTTCCCATTCCAGTAAATATTACAACGGTTAACAGACTATTTGGTACAGATATTAATTCGGAGCAGCAAATGATCAGCTGGCTCGAAGAAAACTGTACACCAATAGAAAAACCTGCAAACGGTGAAGAAGCAGTTTTAAACCGTGTTGGTTCTGTATTGTATGAAAAAATGTTCAAACATTACACCAAAAAACAATGGGACAAATATCCTGTTGAATTAGATGCATCTGTTTTAGATCGTATTCCGGTTCGTTATAATTATGACAACCGTTATTTTTCGGATACCTATCAGGCATTGCCACAAGGCGGTTATACACAATTATTTGAAAATATTATAAAGCACCCCAATATCGAAATTTTACTCGATACGGATTACTTCGATGTAAAAGAACAGTATACGGGATATGAAAAATTATTCTATACAGGCCCCGTGGATCGTTTTTTTGATTTTAAACATAGTCTGACGGAAAAGCTTGAATACCGTTCGATCAATTTTGTGAGTGAAACTATTGATGCTGCATTTTTTCAGGAGAATTCAGTCGTCAATTATCCTGGAACTGAAGTAGATTTTACCCGAATTATTGAATACAAGCATTTTGGAAATCAAAAGTCAGAAAAAACAACGGTAGTCAGAGAATATACAGTAGATGAAGGTGAACCTTATTATCCTGTTCCAAATCCGAGAAATGCAGAAATTTACAAAAAATACAAGGATGAAGCCGAAAAACTTCTTGACGTGCATTTTGTGGGCAGACTGGCGAATTATAAATATTTCAATATGGATCAAGCATTTAAAAATGCCCTTGACCTTTTTGATTCTCTGGAGAAAAAAGACAAAATCACTTATAAGACAGCAGGCTGATGAAAATATTCAATACTTTTTTTATGGGCGGTTATGAGTGTGCTGATCATATAAACAGATCGGGACAACGCATTAATCTTTTGAAAGAAACACAGCATGATCTCAGAGTTGCTCAAGATTACAAAATGCTTTCTTCAATTGGCATTAAAACGGTAAGAGAGGGAATATGCTGGAGCGAAGTTGAGACATCGCCTGGTTTATTTAATTTTTCAGAAGTTTATAACCGCATGCAGGCCGCAGAAGAATATGGTATTCAACAGATATGGGATTTGATTCATTTTGGCTATCCGGATGGAATTTATCCCACACATCCCAATTTCTGCGAACGTTTTGCTGCCTTGTGTCATGCTTTTGCAGTGTTTTATTCTGAAAATTCTACGCAGGAATTGTATGTCGTGCCCATAAATGAAATCAGTTTTCTCTCCTGGCATTCCGGTGATGTAAGAGGAACTGTGCCCTTTGCGGTAAACAGCGGATGGGATATTAAATATTATCTCTGCAAAGCAGCAATTATAGGTATAAAAGCTTTAAAGGAAGCAGATCCTGACTGCGTCATTATTTTGGTCGAACCCTTAATAAAAATTCATGGGAATCTTCAGGAAAATGCAGAACAAATGCATGAACTAAATGAGCACCAGTTTCAGGCAATGGATATTATCGCCGGCAGAATGTGTCCTGAACTGGGAGGTTCTGAAGAATTTCTGGATATTTTAGGTTTTAATTATTATTGGAATTGTCAATGGAACATAGATGATACTCCGTTGGACTGGCCGGAAACATTAAAACGAAGAACACCGCTTGCCGATCTGCTACAGATGGCTTACAAAAGATATGAAAAGCCGATTTTTATTTCCGAAACGGGACATTTTGGTTCTGGAAGAGTAGAATGGATTGAAGGAATTACGCAGGAATGCCTAACAGCAAAAAAACGTGGTGTAGACCTTAATGGTATCTGTATTTATCCAGTTACCGACAGACCAGATTGGGACGATCTTTCGATCTTCAGCAATTGTGGGATTTGGGATCTTGATATTGATGGAAACAGACTGCCAAATATCCCCTATATAAATGCAGTAGAAAAAGCCCATGCACAGTTTACAAATACGAACAAAATCTTGGATTTTGTACTTAACTTTTTTAAAAACTAAAATTTATTACAATGGAACTTACCAAGACAAAAACTGGAATTACATTTAGTGCTTTTGATTTGCTTCATGCCGGACATGTAAGAATGCTGGAGGAAGCTAAACTGCATTGTGATTATCTAATTGTAGGTTTACAAACAGACCCGACAATAGACAGGCCAGAGAAAAATAAACCTACTCAATCTGTTGTAGAAAGATATATTCAGCTTAAAGCCTGCAAATTTGTCGATGAGATTATTCCTTACACTACGGAGCAGGATCTTGAAGATATTCTTCAGGCGCTGTCAATCGATGTTCGAATTCTAGGAGATGAATATAAAGAGGTCGATTTTACCGGAAGAGAATATTGTGAAAGAATGAATATCGAACTGGTTTACAATAAACGGAATCACCGTTTTTCAAGCAGCGGGCTTCGTAAAGAAGTATATCAATGTGAAAGCTTAAAGATTGTAAATGGTTAACTTTTATTCATTTAACCTCTTATAAAGTTTATTCTTTAACCTCTAAAAATTACAATTATGCCTTCAGAATTTGTAACAAAATGCAGTAAAGTTTTAGCAGCAAAGGAATGGAATATTGCCTTTGCCGAAAGTGCCACTGCGGGAAGAATGAGCGCAGAATTTTCGATGACTAAAGAATCCGGAAAAATTTTGCGCGGCGGCATAGCCTGTTATGAAGTTTTTGTAAAAGAACAAATTCTTAATGTTCCGCATGCAATGATTGAAAAATATACACCTGAGTCAGCAGAAGTCACAAAAAAGCTTGCCGAGCAAATGTCAAAATTGTTTAATGCAAAAGTTACGGTAGCAGTTACCGGACTTACTACACCCGGCGGAAGTGAAACCCCTGAAAAACCTGTAGGAACATTTTTTTTCAGTATCATAACTCCTTCTGAAAATATAAATAAGCGCAAAGTATTTAAAGGAGATTCTGAGCAGATAATCATTCAGGCCATTGATGAAACTGCCAAACTTATTATTGAGAGTATTGCGAGCTTGTAGTAAAACCAATTTAGACTTCGTGTAAGATATATTAAAACAAAAAAGAGACTTTCGAGTCTCTTTTTTTATTTTAGATCATTATTTTACTTGTGCAAAATCAGGAGATATTTTCATAACTTTTTTATAAGAACTCTTCGGAGAGCGGAACCAAATGGCGTCAATTGAAGACAATTGGCGCCTTTTTTTTTATCTATAGGTTTTGTATTAATTCAAAAAACTGAAAAATTAGAAAAACTATAATTTTATCAAAATAAATCATCGATACTGATCTAAAAATGCTTTTAAAGCCTTAGAAGGTAGTTCATCATTTCTATAAACCAATAGTGTAGTCATTGTAGCGAGTTCATTAGTTATAGGAAATGTTTTTATATTTCTATTGCCATAGTACTGATTTACCACTTCAGCAGGAAGTATACTAATACCCAGGCCTGCCTCGACAAAATTAATAATACCTTCTATTGAATTAAGTACTGTACTTTTATAGCGCAGTACTCCTTTTGAACCAAGCCATGTTTCAAGTCTCGCCCTGAAAAAACAGCCCTGCCCGAAAACCACAATTTTTAAAGGCTCTTCTTTTAACAATACTGAAAGCTTCTTAACATCGCCTCCTGCAATTATTACTAGCTGCTCATCGCGAACAACAAGCTGCTGCAGCCCCGGAATATTTATAGGTGCAGCAACAAAAGCAGCATCCAGTTTATAACTAAGTACATCTTGTATTAGTACTGATAACATAGAAGATTGGAATTCAAGTTCTACGTTGGGGTAAAGTTCAGCAAAACCTTTGATGATTTCAGGTACTTTAAGTGCCATTGTAGTTTCTATACATCCTATGCGTATGGTCCCTCCTATTTTTTCTGCACTCTGTATATCACTTTTTGCATCATCTAATAAACGTCCTATTTTTTTAGCATATTGCAAAAGCGTTTCGCCTGCCTCAGTAAGAACCACTTTTCTGGAAACTCTCCTAAACAGTTCAGCTCCAAACTCATCTTCTAAATTTTTTATACGAGCCGTTACATTAGATTGTACCGTAAAGGTTGCTTCTGCTGCTTTTGTAAAACTTCCCAGAGTTGCTGCCGCTTCAAATATTTTCAGGTCATTGCTGTTCATAGTATCACAATTAGTGATTAATCATATCATTATAAATCGTTTTCAGGTATCAAATATAGGATGTAATTTTGTTTTAAACAATTGAAAATATGAAAAACACAATTAAATCATTAACTCTAATTTTAGCTGCAATTATGCTCCAACAAACAACTGCAAAAGCACAAGTAAAGAATACTTTACCTGCAAAAGAAAACATTGAAATTCATCCTTACCACTACAACACGATTAAGATCAACGGACTAAATATATTCTATCGTGAAGCTGGAGCTAAAGATGCTCCAACGGTATTATTACTGCATGGTTATCCTACATCGTCTCACATGTTTAGAAATCTTATTCCTATTCTGAGTAAAAAATATCATGTAATAGCTCCAGATCTTCCCGGTTTTGGTTTTTCAGATGCACCCGATCATCTTAAGTTCGAATATACTTTTGATAATCTGGCTAACACTATGCAGGGAGTTATTGGTAAACTCGGACTAAAACGTTTTGCTCTTTATGTATTCGATTATGGCGCACCAACCGGGTACAGGCTTGCTCTTGCTAATCCGGAAAAAATTACTGGAATCATATCACAAAACGGAAATGCTTACGAAGAAGGATTAAGTACAGGCTGGAATCCTATCCAAAAATACTGGAAAGATGCTTCTCAGGTGAACAGAGATGCACTAAAGAATTTTGTTTCTAAAGAATCTACTTGGTTTCAGTATCATGAAGGCGCTTCAGATGCTTCGCTTATTGCACCTGAAACGTACACATTAGATCAGCATTTTCTGGATCGCCCGCGAAATATTGAAATACAGCTTGATTTATTAAAAGATTACAGAACTAATGTAGCACTGTATCCTAAATTTCAAGCTTATTTTAGAGATCAAAAACCTATGATTTTAGCTGTTTGGGGCAGTCAGGATCCTTACTTTCTTCCAGCGGGAGCAGAAGCTTATAAACGTGATAACCCAAATGCTTCTGTAAAATTTTATAGAACTGGCCATTTTGCCCTTGAAACTCATTATAAAGAAATTGGAGCTGATATATTATTATTTCTTTCCAAACTTCCTAAATAATTAGACTAAATATTTTAAAATAGCGGTTGTAAAAGACCGCTGTTTTTTAAGGTAAAATTGTACCTGATAGAGTTTAATTTAGTTTACAAAAAAACAAAGGTAATATGCGGGTTTCAAGCTTAAGGTTCGAATCCTGCTCTCTTTCGAACCTACGATCACAACCTAATAAGACTCTCGCTGAAGCTTAGAAAGACTTTCAAAAATTCCCGTCTCAAGATAATACCACTACTTCTATTAGATATATTAAATTTACAACCTGTTCCAAACCAACATCCCCATCAGGCCAAAACAACAATTGTAAAAATCTAAAGAAAAAGGATCATAAAACATAAACAAACCATAACTAACTAACTAACTAACTAACTAACTAACTAACTAAAACATATAATAAATACGAAACTTAACAAAAGTAAGCATTCCCAGTACCGTATTACTAGAGTTACAATGCAAAATCGCGGCAATAGAGGTTTGCATATAATCAGCTATTTACAACATTTTATTGCTGTTTTTAAAATTGGATTGCAGTATTTTTAACTGCATTTTTTGTATGATATTAATATTGTATAAATATCAAAAACAATTCTATAAACGAAATTGAAACTCTCGTTATACTTTTGATAATAAGTACAATACAAGTAACAAAAAACTAATAAGTCCAAATAAACTAATAATTATGATGAAGAATAATAAAAAAATGATTAATGAGCATATGGCCAATGAAAGAACATTTCTTTCCTGGGTGCGAACCGGCATAGGAATTATGGTGTTCGGATTCGTTATCGTTAAATTTTCATTATTTGTCAATCAATTGCCCGCAAGTTTCCACGATGCTAGTATTCCCAAAAATGGTTTTACTATATTTCTTGGTATTGCTTTAGTTTTCACAGGTGCCGTTACTATTTTATTATCGTATTGGAAATACAGACAAACTCATAGACTGCTTCAAAAAGGCGAATATTTGTACTCTACCTTATTATTGACCGTTTTGACAGTTGTTATTTTTGTGATGAGTATCATCATAATAGCGTATTTAATTATGACTGCATATCCTTTTCCTACAGAATAATGAATAAAAAATAAATTACATATCTGCTCAAACTCCAGACAGACAATATCCTGCTGCCACAATAAAACAGAATATGACCAGACGGCATGATACTGTTTTTTTATTGGAAAGTTCCACTCTATTTATTTGCATCCTCACTGATCTGCTTCTTTACAATACTACACGTTGCTGTCTGATAAACTGACAGCTCTTTTATAAATGCACATCCTTATTCTGTAAAAAAATCGTAGTTATCCTCTGCACATTTGACAAAGCACAACCCGAAAAGCACAGCCAGGGGAAAATGCCCTCAGGCGTATGGAATAACGGCTCCTTTGCTGTACCTATAATAAAGCAATAGTAAAAAGGATGGCCGGCATTATTTTGATTTGGACGTTTAAACAAACCATATTAAGACGTTTAAACAAAGCGGCTGCTTGTTTCATCCTCTAATTTTGTCTTGTTAAAATAATTTAAATTAAAAAAATGGAACAGAATAATTATCAAGGAAAATTACAGAAAGCCACAGGTTCGGGATTTGGCGCAAAATCTACCTCAAAGGAAATTATAAAAGGAATTGACCTAACAGGGAAAACTGCCATTGTAACGGGAGGGAACACAGGCATTGGCCTGGAAACGGCCAAAACACTTGCGGCGTCAGGGGCAACGGTCATTGTACCGGCCAGAGATGCAGAGAAAGCGAAAAGAAATCTCGAGGGAACTCCAAATGTAATAATAGAAAACATGGATTTAATGCATCCCGGTTCTCTTGATGCTTTTGCTGAAAAGTATCTGCATTCAGGAAGACCGCTTGATCTGCTCATTAACAATGCAGGGATTATGTGGGTGCCGCTGCGCAGGGATTCCCGAGGCTATGAATCACAATTAGCCACCAATTATCTGGCACTGTTTCAGCTTACGGCAAGATTATGGCCTGCACTAAAAAAAGCTGATGGCGCCAGGGTGGTCAATGTTTCTTCAGGAGGGCATCAATTTTCAGATTTTAATTTTCAAGATCCTAATTTTCTAAATCGGGAGTATGAGACCTTACAGGCCTATGGACAGTCAAAAACAGCGGTGAATCTCTTTTCTATGGAATTAGACACGCGTGCAAAAAAATATAATGTGAGAAGTTATTGCTTATGTCCGGGTGCTGTTGGGCAAACAGAATTAGCTCGAGAAGCACCAGCTGATTTGTTCCAAAAACTCGGTTACAGTGATGCTGAAGGAAATATACTGCCGGAAGTTGCCGCGTCATTAAAAACGATCCCGCAAGGTGCAGCCACAACCCTTTGGGCTGCGACAAGCAAATCGCTTAACAATATTGGCGGTGTGTATTGTGAAAACGCAGATATAGCATCTTTAAATTCAAATGATAAAATTATTGGAGGTGTTGCACCTTATTCATTAGATGAAAAAAATGCAAAACGTTTATGGAAATTAAGCCAGGAAATGACCGGAATACATTTCGATCTTAGTTAATATTTGTATCTTTATACCACACAAGCAATTATGGATTATCAGGTCAATTACATACACCCGGACATCAAACTTTCCAATTACAGCGGCAAGCTGTTTAAAACGGAAGCCGCCTTTAATGACCATCTGCTTGTGTGGTTAATTTCAGGTGAAACCAAAATTATCCAGGCAGATCAAACTTTCGTATTTGGCCCGGGCAGTACTTTTTTAATTCCCAGAAACCAATTGGCGGCAATCATTAATATTCCAAAAGATGGACTGCCCCACAAAGCAGCTGCGATGCATCTATCGGCTGACAGGCTTCGTGAATTTTACGATCACCAAAATGCAAAATTAAAAACTGCCGTACCAAAAATTTTCAGTTTCCATAAACATCCTCTGCTGGAAAGCTGTCTGGCTTCGCTGATTCCCTATTTTGACATGCAGGACAACTTTCCTGAGAATATCGCTTCATTGAAAATCACTGAAGCAATTTCAATTCTTAGAAACATTGATCCCGCTATTGATGCTGTACTGGCCAGCTTTGAAGAACCTGATAAAATTGATTTAACTGCTTTTATGGAGAAAAACTTTATGTTTAATATGCCTTTGGAAAAATTTGGCTATTTAACAGGCCGGAGTCTTACCACTTTTAAGCGCGATTTCCATAAGGCTTTCAATACTACACCGCAACGCTGGCTAACCCAAAAAAGATTAGAATTAGCCCATTACCAGCTTGCCGAAAATAATAAAAACCCTGTTGATATCTTTTACGAGATAGGATTTGAGAATTTATCGCATTTTTCATTTGCATTCAAAAAACAATTTGGCTACCCGCCAACTCAACTGAAAAAAAGCAATACGAACTGTTAGCGCTCTTTCTGAGTGCCTTTTTTAAAAACGATACAAAAAGCTATGGCAAATTTACAATTAATTTGCTGTTTCAAAATTTGCGGCAGGATCGCGGCGCATACTATTCACATGTGCCGTAATGATTAAAATCACACTCTTCGCTATTTATTTTGAATAGCAGCCCCCTTTGCATTTTATTGAAATTTTACCGATACCGCTGCACTTCAGCCATTTCTCCAAAAATATAAAATCAACCTAAAAGAAAGAAGATTACTAGAACTAACTATTTTTAAAGCGCTGCTTACATCAAAAAGTAGAAATCCAAGATCTCGTACCGCTAACTTTGGAACTCAACCAATTTAAAAACCTATAAAATGTGGAAACCCGTAACATTTCTGCATCGTTTTTATTTAAATTCGTCATCAGTAATTTTATCAGACTAAAATTTCTATATACAACACTTACTTTCGATTACTACCAGATGACTCATTAAAAAATAAAAAAATAGGAATGCATGAAAAATACCTGCTTGAACTGTGAGAATGAAAATAATACAAACGCGAAATACTGTTCTGCCTGCGGTTATCAATTACATGGCACGGAAGATCAAAACAGCAGCACTGCGACTGCACCCCGAAAGGCAGCAAAAACGGATAAAAAATTTGATTTGAAAACACTTTTAGGTTTCACCATCGGGTTTGCGATCATGTTTGCTGCTACGCAATTCTTTTTTAAACCATCCATGGACAAGCAGCTCACTGAATTTGCCAATGAATTTAATAAAACCTGTCCCATGAGTGTGGATCAGTATACTACCTTGAAAAATATTTCGGTTTTACCGGATAAAACCATTCAATACAATTATGTACTGGTCGGGATCACAAAAGAGCAAGTCCAGGTGGATACTGTTAAAAAATATATTTTTCCTCAGGTGCTCCAGTATGCAAAAACCCATCCTGATATGAAATTTTTCAGAGATAATGATATTACTTTAAATTACTCCTACGCAGATAAGACCGGCGCCTTTATTACCAAATATACTGTGACGCCGCAAATGTACAAATAGCTGTATAAGCTGTACAGAATTACCCTTCAAGTATTGTGGCAGCATCAAATTAACAACTGGCAAAAGTCCGGCCAGATCAGACAGCTACTACTAGCGGACTCCTTTACAGCCCAGTGGTCCCTTGCCGGGGGACGTCCTATATTTACAAATGCCGGCTGAAATTTTGCAAAACAGCACTGCCGTAAACGGCACAGCACGGCCAGGGCAGAGAAGATGGCTATAGCTTTTTGTAATAATTAAAGCTGTCCCGGAGAACAGCTTTAAAATAAAAAAGGTTAAAATAATCGATTAGAAATCAGGCAATTTCAATCATTCTAGGCGGCTTCTGCTTGGCTTCCTCTTTTTTGGGTATGGACAGATGAAGCAGGCCATTCACATAACGTGCAGTGATGTTTTCTTCGTCGACCACATTTTTAGGCAGCTCAAAGCTTCTCTGGAAAGACTGGTAGCTGAATTCCCTGCGGGTAAAATTCTCCTGCTCGATGGTCTGCTTATTTTCTTTTTCCGAAGAAATAGTCAGCAGGTTTCCGTCAAGGGTCACTTTGAAATCGTCTTTCTCCAGGCCGGGGGCGGCCACTTCGACTTCATAATGTTCTGCAGTCTCTTTGATGTTTACCGATGGCAGGGTGGTACTAGTTGTAGAAAAATTTTTGTTTTCCCAATTGAAAAGCTCGCGGCCAAAAACGTCATCAAAGAACGTATGCGGCAAAGCACGATGCTGGTTTGCATTTCTTTTGATAAGATTCATAACATTTTACTTTTAATTGTTATACAATATTTTTGAACATACACTGCTTTTGCAGTGCCAGTCACAAAAAAAACCAAAATTATGCCAGAGAAAAAAAATGACATTTTTTCAGTTTTCATAAGCGAAAAATTGTCAGTTTTACCCTGTCTTTATAGAGGAAGGAAAGCTTCACATCAGAAGGGTAAGATCTTCCGGTCTAAATTCCCCGAACACTGCCGGGTCAGAACCATGGAGAAACGGTTTATCACTAAAACCAATACCTGCCGCTTTGAAGATAAGAGATTCATTCTTGAAAAGACCATCATAGCTCTTACCTACCCTGCAGGATCCGCAAAATAAGATACTGCCGCGCAGGAAAATGAAAAATAGCTGCTCGGTATCACAAGAAAAAACAGACCGGTAAGACAGGGAAGATTCCTTAGAAGTCTCCCTAGGAAATATTCTTTTTCTGAAACAAAAAACAATTTTTTAACAGGGTAAAATAAACCTTTGGCCCAGTGCAGCAAAAACACTTTTTTTAGTACAAGCACAAAATAAATGCCTAAAAAACACTCCATAACCCCATAATAGTTGAAGCAGTGAGAATTCAGCCTGCATAAAATATACCTCTAAATCACAGCCTTTCCATATTCCGAAATTCATTTTTTATTTTGTGCCCACTCAAAAAACGTAATTCATCATATCTGGACTTACTATTCCGATTTAATAGTAAATTATGTATTTATGAGAGATTGATTTTGTATTTATCAGCTATTGGTGAAGAAGTCTTATTGGGTGCAAGCTGTCCGAT
The DNA here is from genome assembly GCF_052044235.1 of Flavobacterium sp. 22659. Taxonomy (NCBI): domain Bacteria; kingdom Pseudomonadati; phylum Bacteroidota; class Flavobacteriia; order Flavobacteriales; family Flavobacteriaceae; genus Flavobacterium; species Flavobacterium sp. 22659. The sequence continues at coordinate 2,509 of NZ_JBQEMU010000020.1, read as the reverse complement.
CTGAAATATTTTTTCAATAAATTCAATACTTTGATCCACTGAAGTGTTTTCATTTTTTAAATGGCTGGCAAAATGGTTTGTTAATTTTTGAATAATCCTTGAACTGATTAAATCCATCTGTGCATCATCAAAATGGGTTGTTTTCTTTTTTTGAAAAGCAAATTCTGCTGATACAATATCATTTAGCTTGGATTTTAAGGCATGAATAGTCGGAGCACATTTTCGGCCGTTCACCCAGATATTCAGTTCTAATTTTAGATCATCAATAATGGCTTCTGCAGCAGGAATATGCTGTTTTCTCTTTTCCAGCGTGTCATCAGTAATTTGAGATAAATCATCCAGATGTATCAAAGTTACACCGGGGATTTCTTCTACAGTGATATCTACATTTCGCGGGACGGATAAATCCAAGATCAATAAGGGTTTCTGTAATGCAAGCAATGTCTTGTCAATAGTCGGATTTTGTGCTCCTGTAGCTACAACCAGCACATCAGCCTGCTGCAGTTCCTGTTTTAAATCAGCATAATCTTTTACAATAACATTCAGCTTGCCAGCCAGTAATTCGGCTTTGTTTTTTGTTCTGTTTATAAGGGCAATATGGCTGTTTTTAGTATGTTTTACTAAGTTTTCGCACGTATTTCTTCCTATTTTCCCTGTTCCGAATAACAAAATATTTTTGCTTCCAATATCTGCCACATTTCGGATTATATACTGCACTGATGCAAAAGAAACTGACGTTGCCCCGGAAGAAATTTTCGTCTCAGTTTTAACTTTTTTGCTGGCTTGAATAACTGTATTTACCAACCGGTCCAGAAATGTATTGACCAAGCCTTCCTGTTTACTATTGTTAAAAGCGGTTTTAATCTGGCTGATGATTTCAAAATCACCCAAAATCTGACTGTCCAAACCTGTTCCTACCCGGAACATATGGCTGACAGCTTCTTCATTCTTATATATATAAGCAGCCTGCTGAAATTCTTCTACAGAGCCATTGCTGTTCTCGCAGAGCAGTTTGATGAATTCATAAGGATGATGGGCAAAACCATAAATTTCAGTTCTATTGCAGGTAGAAGTAACGAGGAGTGATTCTATGCCTTCTGCTTTGGCCTGCAGCAATAAATCAGATTGTGCTTTAGCATCTAGACTAAATTTTCCTCTAATAACCGCATCTGCTTTCTTGTAGCTTAACCCCAATGCATAAAAAGTGGAGGATCTGGACATATTAAAATTTTCCATATTTATGGTTTCCTTAAAAGGTTCAAAAATTATTGCCTGCAGAATTATATAACAGCGCCGGAAGTGCTTTTTACATCACTATGGAATAATGGATTAAACTGCGGTTTTATATAATTTCCAGGTATCATAAAGCTGACAGGTTTTGAAAAATATTTATATACTTCAAATAGTATTGAAATATAAAACGCTGCCTTTTTCAGGCAGCGTTTTGAGAAGAAATTTATTTTTGAACTATAGGAGTTCTCAATGATTCCAAAACAGCAACAATATCAGTATAAAGTTCTGTATTTGAAGCAACGCCATTAGCATTGGCCGCAGCTCCAACATATCCTTCAAATTTTGTATAATCTGCACTGCTTGATTTTGTTCCCATACGAGGATTTTTTGCAGGATCATGCGCAGCCGACATACTCAAACCAGAATATGTATTTACAGCATTTGTTCCTCCCGTATTAAACGAAAAGAAATCAGTAAGGTTATCTGATAATTTAGCAATATTGGTAGACTGGGTAGTTCCAGTTTCTGCTAATAAAGGGGCAAAATGTGCCTGCAGATTACCTGACGCGTTGGATTGGATATCAGCAACAATCAATCCGATAGTTGAATTTACCACTTTGCGGAAACTCAGACGTCCCTGCTCAATCATCTGGCCGGAATTATCAGGATCAGAAACCATTTTAGTTCCGCCTAATCTCTCGTAGATAGAAGCCTTAACCGGTGCTGGGGTTTCATCGTCATTACTGCTGCAGGAAATCATAGCTGCCGATGCAGCAATTAGTACACTAAGTGTAAGTTTTGAATAAACTTTCATAAATTTAAAGTATTAAAGGGTTAATTAAAAAAACGATTTATCTTTTGAGACAGTCTATAGCTCAAACTATTTTGATTCATTGGGCAGACTTCTTTGTCTGCTAAATTTGCCGGTAAAATATAACGATGCGCATCGTAACGTCCTTTAGCCATCAGCTCGTTGAAAACTTTCTCAGAGTTTGTAATTTTATTATTGTGGAAGTACACCACAACATTTCTTTTAACGATGATAGAATCTGATGTGAGGCCTTTTATGCTTCTCAGGTCGGCACAGATTTTTCTGGCCTGCAGAGAATCGATGTCTGATTTAAAATCGATTCTGCTTACCTGAAGATTTGGGGTGTCATAAACTGGGGGTTTGGCCGTTATAATGTGAAAAAGCAAAATCGCGGCAAACAGTACAAATATTCCGCTGAGAATTAAAAGTCCTTTTTTGATTATTTTATTAGTTTTCATAATTTTT